>JACCXP010000012.1 GCA_013696905.1 Thermoleophilaceae bacterium | reverse complement strand
GGTGCGTCGCCCGGTCTGGGGTCCGCTCGCCGCGCTCGGCGCCGATCAGTCCCGACACCTCCGTCTCCATCAGCTGCCCAACCATCCAGCGCAGCGACTCGCGCACAAAGTCGGCGTGCTCGTCGCTGATCAGCTCGGCGACGACCTCCTCAGCCGTCATCCTGTGGCTCTCGGCCATCGTGGTGCTCCTCCTTCGTCGACGTTGTGGTGATGCCGACGATCTTGAGCGCCGCGGTGGCCGGAACTACGTTCCGTCCGCCACGGTCCTACACCACGCTATGGGACGTGACCCGGCCTCGCGGCGCACGTATGGCTACGCGCTCCGGGCTTTCGCGGCGGACTTCGCCGGCACCAGCTTGGCCGACGTCGACCGCCCGAGGGCCAGAGCGTGGGCGCTTCAGCAGCCGAAGGGCAACGTCTACGTCGTGCGAACGATGTTCTCGGACGCCGTGCGCGACGGTCTTTGCCAGAGCAACCCGTTCTCGCAGCTACGGCTCGAGCAGTCCCGCGGTCGCAGGGACCTGGTGGCGCTCACCGAGCCTGAGGTCACACGACTGGCCGACGTGGCGCTCGAGGTCCACGGCGACTACGGCCCCACCTTCCGGGCGATGATCCTCGTTGCCGCATACGTCGGCGTGCGTCCCGGCGAGCTGTTCGCGCTTGAGCACGATGACCTCAATGTCGATGAGGTCGGGGTGCGCCAGAGTCGTGACGGCACGGGCCAGCTGAAGCTGCCGAAGAATGGCAGGGTGCGCACGGTTATCCTGCCTCCTCCGGCACGCGAGGCGCTGCTCGCCATGCCCCGCCACATCGACGCGCCGTGGGTGTTCACCACGAAGCGGGGGAGGACATTCACGAAGCCGGCGCTCAACCTCTATTGGAGCCCCGTCCGCGCCGCCTTCGGCCGCCCGACAATGCACTTCTACGAGCTAAGGCACTTCTGCGCCACGCACCTGCTCGAGCTTGGCCTGAGCCACGCCGACGTGGCGATGCAGCTGGGCCACACCGATGGCGGCAAGCTTGTGATGTCAACATACGGCCACCCGTCCGAACAGGGCGCCCGTCAGCGCCTAAAGGCCGCGTTCACGCCGAAGGTCAAACCTCTCCGAGTAGCAAGTCGGTCGCAGGCTCGCTCAGATTCCGCTTGAGCAGTGCGGTTTCGCACCTACTGAACCCACCGTCTCCACTACCTAGCCACCTCTTCCGAGGGGATGCTGAGCCGATTCCATCGTGGGCAGATGGCGACTCGGCCAAACTCGAGACGTGCTGTGACTTGCATGGACGTTGAGGCGTTCGGTCGGCAGAAGTACCCGGACCTTCCCAGCAAGGCGGGCAAGCTCCTCTACTCAACGATTAAGTGTCAACCGACTCGACTTGAGCGGCGGTCGCCGATTGCCAATAAGACCGCTAGCGGCAACGCGCCATGATTCCCCTGCTCCGCAGATACATATCCCCAACCACCGTGCTCGCGACCACGCCGTCGTGGCCGCTACAGCCGGTTCAAATTCATGTTCGTCGCGGGAAGGTAGGGGGAGTGTCCTGCCGGTGGGGGGTGTCGTCCTGAGCATCCCCCTACCCCTCATGCAGCCTGCCTAGGGTCTGAGTACCCAAGTGGGATCCCGTGGCCTTAGAGCCGGTGAGACTTCACTCCTCGCGCTCTGCGCGGTCTGCAAACCTCGTCAGCGGCGACGCCCTAGTCCGGGCGGACTGCGCTGTGTCGTGCGGTCGCTTTACGCGCCGCCGCCGAGCTGCCCCAGCCCCTTTTGCAGGTCTTCCGAGTCCATCACCGGGAACATCTGGATGTTGGCCTTCAGCTTGCTGAACAGCGGCTCGGAAATGGGCGGAAGCTGGGAGGGGTCCTGGAGGTCGAACACGATGAAAGCGGTCCGGATGCCGTTCTCCGGGCCGAAGTAGGCCGCCTCCGGGTTGAGTTGACCAAGGGTTTCCTGCATGAGCTGGGGCAGCGAGCCGTCGGCGATGGCGAGACTGCCCGCCTCCGTATCCATTTGCACCTTCATCATCATGCGCATCCCGGCTCCCCTCGGTTGGTTGCGGCGACTTGGCGCGGACCCCAGCTCAATGCCTCAGGTGCGCTCGTCGACCGCGTAGATCTCCTCCGGGCCTGACCCGGTGGTCTCGACGTGAACGCGCGCAGCCGTCTCTGCATCTGGCGCTTCGACGAGGCAATGCACCACCTTGGCCTCCCTGCTGACCCAGTACTTCAGGTAACGAACGTCGTGACGGCCCTGCTCCTCCAAGTCTGCGCGGTGAGCCTTCGCGATCTCCTCGTCGGGTGGCATCTCGCCCTCGAACCGGTGCGTGTCCATGAAAAGCGGCATCCGTCTCCTTCGTTCGATGTGGTGCGATGCTTTCGGGGAAAGGCGCTATGCGCCGCTGACCGGTCTGTAGTCATTCACCTCGTAATGCTCGAACTCCGGCGGCCCCGTCGCTGTCCCACTGTCGCGCATAGCTTGCCGCGCCTGATCGATCTCGGGGTCCTGGGCTGCCTTTTCTGAAGCTTCTTCGCTGTCCCACAGGTTCACGACCACGAGGCCATCTGGCCCACGAGCCGCCAGGTGGAACAGCATGCCGATCTGGTCGGCCTTGGGTCCCATGACTGGGTCCATGTGCTCCCGCTTGGCCGCCAGCAGCGCGTCCGGGTCGCCCGCGGTTCGGATGATCGTCAGCCGCTGTATGAGATCTCCTTTCGGGGAAGCGCGAACCCTACGTAGCGAAAGTCGCCCGTGTCAAGAGCTTCGACCAAGCAGACGTACCGCTATGCGCTCAAGGCCTTCGCCAAGGACTTCGTCGGCGTTCGCTTGTTCGACATTGACCGTCCGAGGGCCAGGGCTTGGGCGCTTGAGCAGCCGAAGGGGAACGTCTACGTCGTGCGGTCGATGTTCTCGGACGCCGTGCGCGACGGTCTCTGCCAGAGCAACCCGTTCTCGCAGCTGCGGCTCGTAGTCCCGTGGCCGCAGGGACCTGGTGGCGCTCAATGAACCCGAGGTGAGCCGCTTGGCCGACGTGGCGCTCGAGGTCCACGGCGACTACGGCTCAACCTTCCGAGCGATGATCCTCGTCGCCGCCTATGTCGGCGTGCGACCCGGCGAGCTGTTCGCGCTTGAGCACGATGACCTCACTGTCGATGAGGTCCGAGTGCGCCAGAGTCGTGACGGCACGGGCCAGCTGAAGCTGCCCAAGAATGGCAGGGTGCGCACGGTTATCCTGCCCCCGCCCGCCCGCGAGGCCCTGCTTGCCATGCCCCGGCATATCGACTCTCCGTGGGTGTTCACCACGAAGCGAGGGAGGGCCTTCACGAAGCCGGCGCTTAACCTCTACTGGAACCCAGTCCGCACAGCCTTCGGCCGGCCGGCAATGCACTTCTACGAGTTGAGGCACTTCTGCGCCACCCACCTGCTCGAGCTCGGCCTTAGTCACGCCGACGTGGCGATGCAGCTGGGCCACACCGATGGCGGCAAGCTCGTGATGAGTACCTACGGCCACCCGTCCGAACAGGGCGCCCGTCAGTGCCTAAAGGCCGTTCACGCCGAAGGTCAAGCCGCTCCGAGTCGCAGGTCGGTCGCAACCGACCTCGAATTCCGCTTGAGCAGCGCGGTTTCGTACCTACTGAACCCACCGTCTCCACTCCCAACATGACGATCCAGGCCAGTACGCTCGAGGAGCCGCAGCCGTCGCAGGCTGGCGATCGCTCGCTCTCCGACGACATCTTCCTGCTGGGGGACATCCTCGGCGAGATCATCCGACATAGCGACGGCGCCGAGGGCTTCGAGCTCGAGGAGCGCGCGCGGCGGCTGGCGAAGGCCTTCCGCGGCGGCGATGATTCGGCGGGCGAGGCGCTCGACGTGCTGGTGCGAGGCGCGTCGGTGCCCGAGGCGCAGCTCCTGATCCGCTCGTTCACGAAGTACTTCCAGCTTGTCAACCTCGCCGAGGACAACGACCGGATCAGGTTGATCCGCAGGGCCGAGGAGGCTGCCTACCCGGGTCCGCGGCCTGGCTCCATCCGCGAGGCGATCCAGACGCTCGCCGATCGCGGCACGACTGCCTCGGACCTGCAGGAGCTGCTCGATCGGGCGGAGGTGTGCCTCGTGCTCACCGCCCACCCGACCGAAGCGAGACGGCGCACCACCGTCGAGAAGCTCGCTCGCATCTTCGCCGTCATACGCGATCTCGACGAGCGCCGGGTGGGCGCGCGCGATGCCGAGCTCGTCCGCATGCGCCTCGCGACGACGGTCGAGGAGCTGTGGGTCTCGGACGAGATCCGGGCGGTCTCGCCGACGGTGCTCGACGAGGTGCGCGCCGGACTCGTCTACTTCCAGTCGACGATCATCCACACGATCCCGCGCATCTACCGCGAGCTCGAGGACGCGATCGCGACCGTCTACCCCGGCGCCGAGATCCGCGTGCCGGCCTTCCTCTCCTTCGGCTCCTGGATCGGCGGCGACCGCGACGGCAATCCACTGGTGACCTCAGACGTGACCGCCGAGACGCTCGACGTGATGCGCGACACCGCCGTGCGGCTGCTCGAGCGCGAGCTGCAGACGCTGGCCGAGCGGGTGGCGCTCTCGAGTCGGGTGGCGGGCGCCGCTCCCGCGCTCATCCCGCTGCTCAACGAGATCCGGGCGCCCTTCCCGGAGCTCGCCGCCGAGCTTGCCGAGCGAAACCGGGAGGAGCCCTACCGGCAGGCGTTCACGCTCATGCGCGAGCGCCTGCGAGCCACTCGCCAAGGCCTCGAGACCGGCTATCCGAGCCCGGACGCGCTGCTCGCAGAGCTGCGCCTCCTCCAGTCCACGCTGCGCGAGCAGGGAGGCTCGTTCATGGCCTCCGGCGACCTTCAGGACGTGATCCGCCTGGTCGAGGTGTTCGGCTTCCACTTCGCGCGCCTCGATGTGCGCGACCACGCCGGTCGCCACGAGCGGGCGCTGGGCGAGCTGTTCGCGCTGACCGGGGTCGAGCCGGCCTACGCCGAGCTCGGGCAGCGCGAGCGCTGCCGGCTGCTCGCGCGCGAGATAGCGAACCCGCGACCGCTCGTGCCCCCCGACCTGTCGCCCCTCTCGGACGAGTCGCGCGATGTCGTCGCGACCTTCCAGGGCCTGCGCGCGCTCACCCGCGGCGTGCACGCGGGAGCGATCGGCTCCTACGTGATCTCAAACGCCGAAGGGCCCGTGGACGTGCTCCAGGTGCTGCTGCTGATGAAGGAGACGGGCCTGGCCGAGGCCGGAGGGGGCGGGGCCGCCTTCCGCATCGCGCCGCTGTTCGAGTCGGCGGACACGCTCGACGGCGCCGCCGAGACCCTGCGCACGCTGCTCGACGAGCCCACTTACAGGGCGGCGCTCGCGGCGGTCGGCGACGTGCAGGAGGTGATGATCGGCTATTCGGACTCGAACAAGGAGGTCGGCTATCTGGCCTCCGGCTGGGCGATCCACCAGGCTCAGCGCGCGCTGTCCGAGCTGCTCGACTCGGCCGGCGTCGACTTCACCTTCTTTCATGGCCGCGGCGGCTCGATCGGGCGCGGCGGGGGACCGAGCAACCTGGCGATCCTGTCCCAGCCTCCCGGCACGGTCGACGGCCGCATCAAGCTGACCAAGCAAGGCGAGGTCGTCTCGGCGAAGTTCGCGACGCGCGAGATCGCGCTGCGCGAGGTGGAGCTGGTCGCAAGCGCGGTGCTGCTGTCGACGCTCGAGGCGCTTCCCCAGCCGGCGCCCGACCGGCTCGAGCGCTTCGAGGCGGTTACGGCAGAGATGGCGAGCCACTCACGCGAGGTCTACCGCCAGCTCGTCTACGGCGACCCGGAGTTCGTCTCGTTCTTCCGCAGCGCGACGCCGGTCGAGGAGATCGCCCGCCTGCGACTCGGGTCGCGTCCCGCACGGCGCGGCGGCGCCGGCGGCGTCGAGGGGCTGCGGGCGATCCCGTGGGTCTTCTCGTGGACGCAGGCGCGGATAGTGCTGCCGGGCTGGTACGGGCTGGGCAGCGCGCTCGCGACCGCGCGCGACCGTGTGGGCATCGAGCTGCTGCGGGAGATGGAGAGCGATTGGCCCTTCTTCCGCGCACTGCTCTCGAACGCCGAGATGGCGCTCGCCAAGGCCGACCTCCACATCGCCGAGCGCTACGTCGCGCTTGTCGACGACGAGCGCCTGCGCGAGCGGGTGTGGACGCGCATCCGCGACGAGTTCGATCTCACGGTGGCGCTGCTGCTCGAGGTGATGGGTCAGGCGCGTCTGCTCGACCGCGACCTCGTGCTCCAGCGCTCGATCGAGCAGCGCAACCCCTACATCGACCCGCTGTCGTTCATCCAGGTCGCGCTGCTGCGCAAGATGCGCGCCGACGGCGATGCGGAGGATCTCGCGCGCACCGTCTTCCTGGCGATCAACGGCGTCGCCGGAGGCCTGCGCAACACCGGCTAGCGCGACACGGGCTCGGGCCGGGACGCCTCCTCGACAGCGCGCATGGCCGCGACGCGGTCGAGCCCCGATGCTCGCAGCAGGTCGACGGCCACCGACCGCACCTGCCCGACGACGACGCTGATCGTCAGGTCACCGCGCTCCTCGAGCAGGCCGGTGGCGCGCGCCGCGGCCCTCAGCGCGAGCTCGCGCGTCGGGTAGTCGCGGTCTGGCTCCTCGAGCTGTCCGGCGAGCGCCCACACGGCCTCGGAGAGCTCGCGCACCGCCTGGACGAGTTCCGCCGGGCCAGGCTCGCCGTCCTGGGCGAAGCGCGACACTGCGCGTGCCAGCACGCGCGTGTTGCGCACCGCCAGGTCGAGCTGGGGGGCGGACTCGGCATAGAGCTCGAGGTGCCCGAGCGAGCGCCGCCGCGGCGGCGCCAGGCGAGCCGTCTCCTGGCCGGTCGCCATCGCCTCGCGGAAGCTGTCCATGTCGCCGTCGATCGCGCGCGCACGCGTCAGCGCGTCCTCCGCACGCTCGGAGTCGCCACCGGCGAGCGCCGCCGCCACCTGCTCGAGCGTGCCCCCGAGCGCGCTGAACACGCGCTGCGCGGCGCGCCCCACTACGAGCTCCGGGTTGAGCGGGAAGAAGACGTAGTTGATCACGACCGCCACCGACCCGCCCAGCATCGCCTCGAGCACGCGCTCGCCGGAGAGCGAGTCTGCCCCGGGGGTGTGGAGGATCGTGATCAGGGTGGCCGAGACCCCGGCTTCGGTCACCAGCAGCCCGCCGCCCCCGATCAGCAGGGCGGCCGACATCGCGAGCGCCACGACGAGCGCGACCTGTAGGGGCCCCGCGCCGAGCAGCACGACGATGCCGTCTGCGATCGCGATCCCGACGACGACGCCGCCGATCAGCTCGACCGCCCGTCGCCCGCGCTGGCCGAAGGTCACGCCGAGCGCGATCACCGCTGCGATCGGCGCGAACACCGGCTCGTCCTGGCCGAGCACCGCGCTCGCGAGCGTCCACGCGAGCCCGGCCCCGAGCGCTGTCTGGGCGATCGCCCAGCTGCCGCCACGCAGGCGATCGATGCGCGTGCGAAGCGAGACGCGTCCTTGCTGGGCGGTCTCGTACGACAGTCGCCGGCTGCGCTCGGCGATCCCGCGTCGGTCGATCCGGCTCACGCGACCATGGTGGCAGCCGCCCGCGGGTTGCAAGCCCGGCGATGGGCTGCGAGGCTCGCGGCGCTCGAGGCCGCAAGCGAGGGAGATCGATGAAGGTCGCAGCCGCCGGTCGCAGTCGACGTCCGCACACCCGCCGGCGAGGCGCGCTCGTGGTGGCGGCGCTCGCGCTGCCGTCGCTCACCGCGGCGGCGCCCGCGCTCGCGATCGAGGGCAGCCGCTTCCGGCCCGCCGTAGAG
>JACCXP010000009.1 GCA_013696905.1 Thermoleophilaceae bacterium | reverse complement strand
GCCTTGCGCCGGTGCGCGAAGCCCGCGTGCACGAGCTCGACGACCTCGGGCGCGGGCCGCGGGCGTACCCGCCGCAACCTCACGAGCGCCGACTCGACGTTCGGGACGGGGTGGAAGACCGTGGGCGCCACTCGGCGCAGCACGTGGGCCTCGCACGAGAGCTGCGCGAGCACCGACGTCGCGCCATAGTCGCTCGAGCCCGGCTTGGCCGCGAGGCGCTTGGCCACCTCGCGCTGCGCCATCGCGACGCTCAGGCTGAGCCCCGGCAGCTCCTCGAGCGCCTTGAGCAGCACGGTCGCCGCCACGCCGTAGGGGAGGTTCGCGACGAGCTTCGAGGGCGCGGGCGCAAGCGTGCCGAAGTCGAGCCGAGCGGCGTCGGCGAGATGGAGCGTCGTCGCGGGGAAGGACGCGAGGGCATCCTCGAGCGCGGGGGCGAGCGAGCCGTCGATCTCGACCACGTGCAGGTGCCCGACGCGGGCGGCAAGGTACTCCGATAGGACGCCGAGGCCGCCGCCGACCTCGAGCACGACGTCGTCGGGGCCCAGCTCGGCGGCCGCGCCGATCACGCGCAGGATGTTGTCGTCGATCAAGAAGTTCTGGCCGAGCTCGCGGTTCGGTCGCACGCCGAACTCGGCCAGCCGGCGCAGGCTTGCCTGACGCGGAGATCGCGCAGTGGGAACCCCTTCGCTCACCAACGAAACACGCGTGCGGCGTTGCGCTCGACGAGCGCGTCGAGCTGCTCGTAGCTGGTCCCGCGCAGCTCGGCGACGCGCGCGGCCGTGTGCCGGACGTTCGCGGGCTCGTTGCGCTTCCCGCGCACCGGCTGGGGCGCGAGATACGGCGAGTCGGTCTCGACCAGCAGCAGCTCGTCGGGCACACGACGCGCCGCGTCCTGGAGCTCGAGGGCCTTGGGGTAGGTCACGTTGCCGGCGAAAGAGCACATGTAGCCGCGCTCGACGCACTGCTCGAGCCGGTCCGGCGCCGAGAAGCAGTGCAGCACGATTGTGATGCCGTCGGCAAGCGCTGCGAGCAGGGCGAACGTGTCCTCCTCGGCCTCGCGCGTGTGGACCACGAGCGGCAGGGAGAGCTCGGCGGCGAGCTCGATCTGTGCCTCGAAGGCGCGCCGCTGGTCCGCGCGTGGCGCTCCGTCGCGGTAGTAGTCGAGGCCTGTCTCGCCGATCGCGCGGACGGCCGGATCCGCGGCGGCGCGCTCGATCAGCCGGGCGTCTGCGTCCACGAAGCCTGCGGCGAAGTTCGGGTGGCGCCCGACGATCGCCACGACTCGCTCGTGCTCGCCCGCCGCCGCCAACGAGCGCTCGATCGAGTCGGGGCCGGTCCCGACCGTGGCGAGGCGCGTGACTCCGGCCGCCTCCGCGCGTTCGATCAGCTCCGCGGCTGGGGGCTCGCAGAGGTCGAGGTGGCAGTGGGTGTCGACCACGCCGAGCTTCGGCTACGCCGCCGAGGGCTCGGGCTCGCGCTCGATCTTCGGGAACAGCTGCGGCAGCTCGCCGGTCTGCGCGCCACCGGCGACGGCGCCGAAGCGCGCCGCGACGAGCGAGCGCTCGTGCGCCGCCCCGAGCGCGATCAGCAAGCGCTCCGCGGCCTCGGGCACGATCGGGAGCAGCAGCAGCGACACCACCCGCAACCCCTCGACCAGCCCGTAGAGGACGGAGTCGAGGCGCTCGGCCTGCGCCGGGTCCTTGGCGAGCTGCCACGGCGCCTGCTCGGCGACGAAGCGGTTGAGCTCGCGCACGCGCTCCCAGATCTGCTCGAGCGCGCCCGAGATGTCCGAGCGATCGAAGCACGCGGCGATCGCCTCGGGGGCTCCCTCGAAGACGGCGACCAGCGCCGCGGGCGGCTCGCCGGCCGGCACCGCGCCGTCTCGGTAGCGGCTGACCATCGCGAGCGTCCGCGACGCCAGGTTGCCGTACTCGTTGGCGAGCTCGGTCGTGTAGCGCGTCTCGAATCCCTCGGTCGAGACGTTGCCGTCTTGCCCGAAGCCCACCTCCCGGAAGAGGTAGAAGCGCAGGGCGTCGGTGCCGTACAGGTCCATCACCTGGAACGGGTCGATGACGTTACCCAGCGACTTCGACATCTTGTGCTCGTCCATCAGCAGATAGCCGTGGATGAAGAGGCGCTCGGGCACCTCGAGCCCCGACGCCATCAGCATCGCCGGCCAGATGACGGCGTGGAACTTGAGGATGTCCTTGCCGATCACGTGCACCGTGGCGGGCCAGAAGCGCTCGGTCAGGTCCTCGCCCTCGCGCGCGTAGGCGAGCGCGGTGTAGTAGTTGAGCAGCGCATCGATCCAGACGTAGATCACGTGGCGCTCGTCCCAGGGCACCGGCACGCCCCAGGAGATCGCCGAGCGCGAGATCGAGATGTCCTCGAGCCCCTGGCGGATGAAGTTGAGCGCCTCGTTGAAGCGCGAGCCCGGTGAGAC
Source organism: Thermoleophilaceae bacterium (assembly GCA_013696905.1). Taxonomy (GTDB): domain Bacteria; phylum Actinomycetota; class Thermoleophilia; order Solirubrobacterales; family Thermoleophilaceae; genus JACCXP01. The sequence continues at coordinate 2,034 of JACCXP010000009.1, read as the reverse complement.
GAAGTCGCGGTTCTCGGCGTACAGGCGCTCCAGCGCCTCCTGGAAGCTCGACAGGCGGAAGAAGTAGTTCTCCTCGTGGCGCTTCTCGAGCGTGATCAGGTGGATCGGGCACTTGCCGTCGACGAGCTCGCTCTCCGTCTTGAAGTCGGCGCAGCGGTCGCAGTACCAGCCCTCGTAGACGCCCGCATAGACGTGCCCCGAGTCGTAGAGCCCTTGCACGATTCGCCGGACCTCGGCGACGTGCTCGGGATCGCTCGTGCGGATGAAGAAGTCGTTGGTCGCGTTCACGCGCGCGGCGAGGTCGCGGAAGCGCACCGAGTTGCGGTCGGCGAGCTCGCGCGGCGTCGTGCCGAGCCGCTCGGCGGCCTGGGCGACGGGCTCTCCGTGCTCGTCAGTTCCGGTCAGGAAGAAGACGTCTTCGCCGCGCTGGCGCATGTGGCGCGCGAGGATGTCGGCCGCGATCGTCGAGTAGGCGTGCCCTAGGTGGGGCTCCGCGTTGACGTAGTAGATCGGCGTCGTTACGTAAAAGGGCACATGCCCGATGCTAGTCGCGGGCAGGAGCGAGAATCTGATCCCAGATCTCGGCCAGCCGCGCCAGGTCCGCGTCTGAGAGCCGCTCGAAGAAGCGTCCCTCGACCCCGGCCGAGTGCGTTGCCTCGGCCTGCTCGAGCCGCGCGCGGCCGGCGTCGGTGATTGCCGCATAGACGACGCGCGAATCGGTCTCGCACGACCTGCGCTCGATCAGCCCGTCGCGGCAGAGCTGGTCGACGAGACGCGAGATGCGGCTCTGGCTGAGCAGCGCCTGCTGGGCGAGCTCAGACATCCGCAGGTAGCCGTTCTCCGACAGCGCCAGCCTGAGCAGCACCTCGTAGGCACTCAGCGGCAACCCGTGGCGGGCGATCAGATCGGCGTCGAGTGCCTTGACCACGCTCGAATGCGCCCTCAGGAAGCCGACCCACGCGTCCCCGCGCAGCCCGGTCATGCAGCGCTGCTCGCGCGCCGGCTCGGTCCTCTGGGTGCTGGCCACCTGTATCTCCCTCCCTTCTTCCTGCTCAACAGACGATTCTAGGCCGCCGGCGTGGCGCTCTCCTCCGACACCGGCCGAACCGCCTCGACGAGCGACCGAACCACGTCGGCGAGCGCCTGCTCGAGCTCGGGGTCGTTGAGCCGGCCGTCCTTGTCGAAGCGCTCGTGCGCATGGGGGACCGGCAGCTCGCCCCCGACCACGCGTGCCCCGGTCGCCGCCAATACCTTGCGCAGCTCTGCCTGCGCCCAGACGGCTCCGAACATGCCGGTGCTCGCCCCGACGACCGTCACCGGCTTGTTGCGCAGGACGTTCGTGGCGATCGGTCGCGACAGCCAGTCGATCGCGTTCTTCAACTGGCCGGGAATCGACGAGTTGTACTCCGGCGTCGCGAACAGGACCGCGTCGGCGCCGACGATCGCCGCGCGCATGTGCGCGACGGCCGCCGGCGCGTCGGGAACGTCGTCGTCCTTGTCGTACGGCGGCACCAGCTTGAGGCCGTCGTAGACGTCGAACTCAGCATCACCGGCCTCGATCAGCGCGCCGGCGGCCCGAACGAGCTCGGTGTTGTGCGAGCCGCCGCGCAGACTGCCGCTGATGCCGAGCACCTGCATCCGCTCAGCCTGCCTGTACGAGCTGAAGGTCGACGATGATCGTGACGTCGTTCGAGAGCGCGGCTTCGCCGCTCGGCAGCGGGTTGTTCCAGTTGAGGCCGAACTTGGTGCGATCCACCGTCGCCTCGAGCGGGAGGCCGAAGCGCTGGTTGCCGAAGGGATCGCCGATCGGCTCGGTGATGCGGCCGCGAGCCTCGAGCGGCTCGGTGTGGCCCTTCATCGTGATCTCGCCCGAGATCGTGACGTCGTCGCCCGAGCGGCTGATCTCCTTCGACTCGAACGTGATCTGCGGGGTGCGCTCGGCGTCGAAGAAGTCCGGGCTCTGGAGGTGGGCCTCGAGGTTCTCGTCCTTCACCTGGACGCTCGCGACGTCGGCCGACCCGCGCAGCACGCCGT
>JACCXP010000425.1 GCA_013696905.1 Thermoleophilaceae bacterium | reverse complement strand
AGCGAGCCGTCGGTGAGCCCGGCGAGGAAGGGATGGTCGAGGATCGCCGCGTAGACGCCCTCGATCCCCGACCAAAGCTCGGTCGAGAAGCTCCCGGGGGCGGCCGGCGCCGCCAACCCGTCACGCGCTGCCTGCTGCTCCATCGCCGCCAGGATAAGCGACGTCAGCGAGCATCCGAGAAGGCGACCTCGTAGAGCTGCGGCTCGAAGCGGCTCGCCAGCTTGGCGGCCTCCCCGATGTGGACTCGCGCGTCGGCCCGGCCCAGCATCGCCTCGAAGTCCTCGCGCCTGCGCCAGTGCGCGTAGTTGGTGACCTTGGTGCCGTCGAGGCTCCTGTGGATGTTGGCCGAGCGCCAGGCACTCGAGAACCCGGCTACTGCTTGAGTCGCGCTGCGTCGCCGCCTCGGGACGGCGGCCCTCAGGCGAGGCCTATGCGCCGCTGCCGGCGGCGAGCGTGACCGTGCCGAGCACCAGCAGGGCAAGCGTGACGGCGACGAGGACGAGCTGGCGCCGGCGGCGCGCGGGCTCGTCGGGCGAGTAGTCCTCGACCGCGATCCAGACGCCGGCGGCGCCGTGGAAGAGGGCGGTCGCGAGCATCGTCCAGTCCCAGGCGAGCCAGAGGGCGGACTGCCACCGCCTCGCGATGTAGCCGGCATCGGCCTCCGCCACGTCGGTGACGATGTGAGTGAGCGTGAAGTGGCCGAGCACGAGCACGGCGAGCGCGAGGCCCGTGACCCGGACGGCGACCGAGGCGGCCAGCCTGCGTCCGGCGAGCCCCCCGGGGCGGGCGGCGACGCGATGGCGATCTCCGCCTCTGAACGCCCGGCCCTCGGGCCCAAGCGCGCGGCTCACGCGAAGGCCGGCGCGACGATCACCGCGCCGCCGGCCGCCCCGAGCACCACGGTCAGCGCCGCCACGGCCACGAGCGCGCGCCGCGAGGCGTCGATCCCCATGTCGGCTACGTCGACCGCCACGAGCCGCAGCCCGTTGAGCGTGTGGAAGAGGATCGCGACCAGCAGGCCCGCCTCGAAGACGCGCATCGGCGCCGTCGCGTATAGCCCGTGCAGCTCGTCGTAGAGCGCGGGGGAGAGCGCATAGGTCGACACGTCGAGGATGTGGAGGCACAGAAAGGCGAAGATCGCGAAGCCCGTGATCCGGTGCAGGTAGAACGCCCAGCGGTGGAGCTCGGCACGCTCGCGCCCGGGCCGCGCGAAGCGGCGCAGGAACCCAGATGTCACGTGCGGGCCGCCGCCTGAGCGCGCGGCGGAGGCGAGCACCACCGCTGCGAAGCCGACAACGCCTGCGAGCACGGCGGTCAGCCCGGCGATGAAGAGCAGCTGAATCGCCGGCATCTAGGCCTTGGACGCGAGCCTGCGTCGCTCGAGCGCCACCGGCCGCGACGAGCTCTGAAGCTCGCCGTCCGAGTCGAGCCCCACCACTACGTAGCGCAGCCAGCGCTCGTCGTCGCGCTCGGGGAAGTCCGTGCGGTGATGAGCGCCGCGAGACTCCTCGCGGCTGAGGGCGGAGACGACGACGGCGCGCGCCACGTCGAGTTGGTTGCGCACGTCGAGCGCCTCCTGCCAGGCGTAGTTGACCTCCGCGGGACCCGGCACCGCGACGGTTCGCACCCGCTCGGCGAGGTCGTCGATCGTCTCGGCCGCGGCGCGCAGGCGCTCGCCGTCGCGGACGACGCCGCAGCCATCCCACATCACCTCCTTGAGCGCGCGCGTGAGCTCGAACGGCGACGCTCCGCTGTCGCGGCCGAGAGGCGCGAAGGCACGCTCGACCGAGCGCCCGAGCTGCCCGTGATCGGGCTCGCGCAGGTCACGCTCGCGGGCGATCACGGCGGCGCGGTCGCCCGCACGCGCGCCGAACACGGTCGACTCGGCAACGCCGTTGCCGCCGAGGCGGTTTGCCCCGTGCGTGCCGCCGGCGTCCTCGCCGGCGACGAGCAGACCGGCGATCGAGGTCTGGCAGTCGCGGTCGATGATCGCCCCGCCCATGTGGAAGTGCGCGGTCGGCGACACCGGCACGGGACCGCGGGCGAGGTCGGCGCCGATCTGGCGCGTGCGCTGGACCATGCCCGGAAAGCGCCGCTCCACCTCTTCGATGCCGAGGTGCGAGATATCGATCAGGACGCCGCCCTCGGGGGTGCCGCGCCCCTCCATGATCTCGAGGTAGCCGGCGCGCGAGACGACGTCGCGGGTCGAGCGCTCCATCCGCTCCGGGTCGTAGCGCTCCATGTAGCGCTCGCCCTCGGCGTTGCGCAGGTACGCGCCCGCCCCGCGCAGCCCCTCCTCGAGCACCGCCCCGGTGAGGCGCGACTCGCCGGCCAGGAGTCCCGTGGGGTGGAACTGCAGCATCTCCATGTCGCGCAGCTCGAGCCCGGCCCGCATGCACATCGCGACGCCGTCACCGGTCTTCTCTCGCGCAGGTGCTGCGATCCGGTACATCGTCGCGGCGCCGCCCGTGGCGAGCACGACGACGCGCGCGCGCAGCAGCGCGACTGCGCCGGTGCGCACGTCGAGCACGCTGACACCGGCGAGCTCGCCGCTCGAGTCGAGGATCAGGTCGAGCGCGCGCGCGTCCTCGAGCTCGCGCGGGCCGAGGCGGAACATCTGGTCGCGTAGGCGCCCCATGATCTCGATCCCGGTCAGGTCGCCGCGGTGCACGGTGCGGTCGAAGCTCTGGCCGGCGAAGGGCTTCTGGAAGATCCGCCCGTCGGGGCGGCGGTCGAAGAAGCAGCCGGCGACGGTCTCGAGCTCTGAGATCACCTTCGGCGCATCGCAGACGAGCGTCCAGGCGAGCTCCTGGTCGTTGAGGTAGGCGCCGCCCTTGAGCGTGTCGTCGAAGTGGAGCTCCGGCGAGTCGTCCGGATCGAGCGCGGCGTTGAAGCCGCCCTGCACCATGCGCGTGCAGCCCGAGCGCCCGACGGCGCCCTTGCTGACCACCGTGATGTCGAGCGAGGGATCGGCCGCGGCAGCGTGCAGCACGCACATCAGGCCCGCGCCGCCGCTGCCGATCACCGCGACGTCGGTGTCGATCGTCTCGAAGGCCGCCATAGCCATCAGGGACCGCCGCCGAGGCGCCAGCGCCGCAGCGCCCGGATCGCTCCGGCGGGGTCCAGCCCCTTGGGGCAGACGGCGGAGCAGCCGTAGATGTAGCGGCAGCGATCGACACCGTCGGACTGGCCGACGGCCCTCAGTCGCTCGTCGCGGGCCGCGTCACGGGAGTCGGCCACGAGCACCATCGCGCGGGTCAGCGCGGCGGGGCCGAGGAAGTCCCGCCCCGACGCGGAGACTCCGCAGCTCGAGTAGCAGGCCCCGCAGGTGATGCAGTCGAGCGAGGGGTCGATGCGCCGGCGCTCTTCGCTGTCGGGCTCGATCACGGCGGGCTCGTCGAGCCCCGCGCGTGGCACGAGGTAGGGCGTCACCCGCGCCCACTCGTCCCAGAAGGGCGCCATGTCGACGATCAGGTCGCGCACCACCGGCAGGCCCGCCATCGGCTCGAGGCGCACGTCGCGGACATCGCGCTCGACCGGTGTCGTGCAGGCGAGCGCCGCGCGGCCGTCGACGCGCACGGTGCAGGTGCCGCACATCCCCACCCGGCACGAGAAGCGAAAGGCGATCGAGAGGTCCTGCTCGCGCTGGATCGCGAGCAGCAGGTCGAGCACGGTCATCGGCTCGAAGCGCTCGACCTCGAAGGTCGTCTCGGCGCCCGCGTCGCTGCGAGCGACCCGCACCGACACCGTCGCCTGCTCGACCTCCGCCATCGTTCCCTCCGTGGCCGCCCTCGAAGGCCGTGGTTATACCACGCCTCGAGCGGCTCTTCTGGCACTATTCGGCGCCGCGGCCCGGCCCCCCGAGCACCTCCCCGGGCGCAGCAAGTGCGAATGACCGTCCCCGACCACAGCGACCAGCGGGCGCGGCCACCCGCGCCGCTCGCGCCCTTGCCGAGCGCACCGAGCGGCGGCGTCCCCGCGGCCGCGCGCGCGACGCTCTACGCGCGCATCGCGGACTACATCCGCGGGCTGATCGAGACCCAGCACTTCCGGCCGGGAGAGCAGCTGCCGGCGGAGCGCGAGCTGGCCCAGATGCTCGGAGTCAGTCGCGTGCCGCTGCGTGAGGCGATGCGCACGCTCGCGGCCCAGGGCCTCGTCGAGATCCGCCGTGGCCGGGGCATCTTCGTCTCCCCGCGCGCGCTCGAGGCGACGATCGAGCAGCTCGCCACGACGCTGCTCAGGCAGCGCGACGCGTTCGAGGAGCTGTTCGCGGTGCGCCGGCTGCTCGAGCCCGCCGCGGCCGCCTGGGCTGCGACGCGCGCTGAGGAGGCCGACGTCGCCCGGCTCGAGCGGCTGGTAGCGGGCATGGAGGGCGCCGGCGCCGACCGTCCGCCCGACCTCGACACGATCGGTGAGCGCGACATCCAGCTCCACGTCGAGATCGCCGTCTGCTCGGACAACCGCGTGCTCGTGCGGATCATGCAGGCGATCCAGGATCTCCACCGCGAGCAGCTCGAGACGAGCCAGCGCTACGAGGGGCGCGTGCCGGAGACGCTCAAGGACCACCGACGGATCGTCGACGCCATCGCCGCGGGTGACGCGCCCGCCGCGGAGCAGGCGATGCTCGCTCATCTGATCGCCAGCGAAGCCGCGACGCTGCGCCGGATCGAGGGAGCTGTGGCTTGACACGAGCACCGCGGAGGCTAAGGATCGGGGACGCGTCCGACCAAAGGAGCCACCACATGACTCAGTCCGCCGCCGTCCTCGACCACGATCCCTCGCCCGTCCTCGACACGCCGGTGATCGACGTCGACGTGCACGAGGCCTTCTCCTCGCTCGACTCGCTCCAGCCCTACCTCGCCGAGCCGTGGCGTGAGCTGATGGCCCAGGGGGCCTGGAAGGGGTTCACGCAGCCCTTCATCTACTGGGCGACGGGTGGCGGCAACCGCGCCGACTCGAACCCCGAGCGCGGCGGGCCTCCCGGCTCCGACCCCGAGCTGCTGCGCCGGCAGCTGCTCGACGCCTACGAGATCCAGGCGGCGGTGCTGACGGGCTATTTCTACCCGGCGATGCTGGGCGACATGCAGGTCGAGTTCGCATCGGCGATGGCGAGCGCCTACAACGACTACCAGGTCGCCGAGTGGCTCGCGGCCGACCCTCGCCTGCTCGGCAGCGTCCACATCGCGCCCCAGGATCCCGAGGGAGCGGCGCGCGAGATCGACCGCATCGGCGAGCACGAGCAGATGGTGCAGGTGATGCTGCCGATCACGACGCGCGCCTACGGCGATCCCTTCTACTTCCCGATCTTCGCCGCCGCGCAGCGCAGGGGGCTGCGGCTCGCGACCCACCACACCGTCCACGTCGAGGGCGCGCTCGGGATGGGGCGCTACTACATCGAGCGCCACATGCTGATCCCGCAGGGCACGATGGCGCAACTCGTCTCGCTCGTCTGCGCGGGAGTCTTCGAGCGCTTCCCGGACCTGCGGGTCGTGTGCCTCGAGGGCGGCTTCTCGTGGCTTCCGCACCTGATCTGGCGCATGGACCGCGAGTGGCGCTCGCTGCGCCAGGAGGTGCCGTGGGTCAAGCGGCTGCCGAGCGACTACGTGGCCGAGAAGGTGCGCCTCGCGACCCAGCCCGTCGAGGACATGACGGGCGACCAGTGGGAGAAGGTGATCGAGCTGATGGGCAGCGAGGAGATCCTGATGTTCGCGACCGACTACCCGCACTTCGACTTCGACTCGCCGCTGCGGAGCCTGCCGCCGCGGCTGCCGCAGGCGCTCAAGCGGAAGATCCTCTACGACAACGCGCGCGAGTTCTACGGGCTCGAGGAGCGAGCCGCGACGCGGGCCTGACCATGACGGTCGTCGTCTGCGGCGTCGAGGAGCTCCCCCGCGGCTCGATCATGACGGTGATGAACGGCGACACGCCGGTCGTCGTGGCACGCACGGGTGCGGGCGAGTACCACGCCGTGCGCGGCTGGTGCGCCCACCAGGGGGCGATGCTTGGGGGCGGGCGGCTGACCTGGCTCACCTGCGAGGACGCGCGTGGCGGTTACGCGCTCAGCCGAGCGGGAGAGATCCTGCGCTGCCCGTGGCACTCGTTCGAGTACGACGTAACGACCGGCCGCTGCGTGACCGACCCGAAGCTGCGCCTGCGCACCTACCCGGTGCGAGTCGAGGACGGAAACGTGCTACTCGACGTGCCCGACGCGACGTGAGCGCGGCCGAACGCCCGGTCGGGCCGGTCGAGCTCTACCGCCTGCGGCTCCCACTGCGCACCCCTTACCGGCTGTCGTTCGCCACGCTCGATGACTTCGAGCTGTTCCTCGCGCGCGTGTGGCTGGGCGGCGACAGCGGGGTGGGGGAGTCCGTGCCGCTCGCGGTCTACTCCACGGAGACCGCTGAGGACGTCTGGTCGGCGCTTCGCGAGTCGGTGCGGGCGATCGCCGGGCGGCCCGCCGGCGAGGCACTCGCGACGCTCGAGCGCTCGCGCGAGCGCCGCCCGTTCGCGACCGCGCCGCTGATGACGGCGCTCGAGACGGCGCTCGCGCCGCCCGTCCCGTCCGAGGATCTCGCCGTGCCGCTGCTCGGCACGGTCCTCTCCCACGACGAGGACCGCTCGCCGGAGGAGATCGAGGCGCTGCTCGGCGCCGGCTACCGGACGCTCAAGGTCAAGGTCGGCTTCGACGTCGCCGCCGACGTGCGCTGGGTGGCGCGCGTGCAGGAGCTGGTCGACGGGCGGGCGCGCATCCGCGTCGATGCCAACCAGGGCTACTCCTTCGAGGCGGCGCGCGAGTTCGTCGGCTGCGTCGAGCCCGAGGGGATCGAGGTCTTCGAGCAGCCCTTCGACCCGGGCGAGTGGGACGCGATGGCCCGCCTCGCCGCGCTCTCGCCGCTGCCGCTGATGCTCGACGAGTCGATCGCGACGGCGGCCGACCTCGAGCGACTGATCGAGCTCGGCTGTGCGGGCACGGTCAAGTTCAAGCTCGCCAAGGCGGGCGGGCTCGCGGCGCTCGAGCGCCTGATCGCGCGGGCCCGCGACGCGGGTCTCCAAGTGGTGCTCGGCAACGGCGTCGCGGGCGACGTCGGCAACCTGCACGAGCTGGTGGTCGCCGCCCGGGCGATCGCCACGGCGGGCGAGATGAACGGCTTCCTCAAGCCCTCGAGGCGCCTGCTTACGAATCCCTACGAGGTCGTCGATGGGAGCGCGCGGCTGCCGCGTGGTTACGCGGCCGAGCTCGACTGGGAGCGCGTCGAGGCCCACGCCGTCGATCGCCTCGACGTGGCGCTCGCCGCCACGGCGAGCTGACGTGGACCTCGGGCTCGAGGGCAAGGTCGCGCTCGTCACCGGCGGCAGCCGTGGGATCGGCCGGGCGAGCGCGCTCGCGCTGGCCGCCGAGGGCGCGCGGGTGGCGATCGCCGCCCGCGATCCCGGCGCGCTCGCGGATGCGACCGCTGAGATCGAGCGTGAGAGCGGTCGCGCGCCGCTCGCGCTTCGCTGCGACGCCACGGACCCCGGCGACGTCGAGCGGATGGTCGCCGCTGTCGGTTCGGAGCTCGGTGGGCTCGATGTGCTCGTGAACTCGCTCGGAGCCGCCAAGGGCGGGAGCTTCGTCGAGCTCTCGGAGGACGACTGGGACGAGAGCCTGGCGCTCAAGCTGCGCGGCCAGATCCGCTGCTGTCGGGCGGCGCTGCCACTGATGCGCTCGGGCGGTGGCGGTGCGATCGTGAACGTCATCGGACACCGCGGCAAGCAGCCCGACGGCCGCGCTCTGCCCGCGGGCGTCGCCAACGCCGGCCTCGTCAACTTCACCGTCGGCCTCGCGCACGAGGAGGCCCGCCACGGGATCCGCGTGACCGGCGTGAGCCCTGCGCCGGTGGACACGCGCCGGCTGCGCCAGGTCTTCGAGACCGAGGCGGAGCTGCTCGGAGTGTCGGTCGAGGAGGCTGGCCGGCGCTGGCTCTCGCACGTGCCGCTCGGGCGCGCGGCCCGGCCCGAGGAGATCGCCGACGTGATCGCCTTTCTGGCCTCCGAGCGTGCGAGCTTCGTGACCGGCACCGTGGTGGCGGTCGACGGCGGCGCCATGCGCGGGCTGTGAGCGGCCGTTTCGCGAGCGAACTGCCTCGTCCGACTCGGGGTTCGGCGAGATCTCGCGGAGCACCGGCGACCCGCATGCTCAACGACTACCTCACCTCGTTCGGCGCGCGTGGCGCGCGACCGCCACGGCGAGGAGCACGCCCCACACGAGGAACCACAGGTCCCAGACGAAGACGTGCCAGCGCAGCGCATGCTCGTCGACCGGCGCCGCCGGGGTGATGACCTCGCCGAGCACGAGCGCGCCGACGAGCACGTTCGCTCCACCCCAGACGATGAGGACGGCGCCGGCCGCGCCGTTGGCCGTCAGGAGCCATGGCCGCGCGAGGCGCCGGCCCCAGGGCTGCGCCAGCGCGAGCGCAAGAAGCCCCGCAGCCACCTTAATGAGCACGGCGGCGGAACCCAGGGCGACAGCGGCCGCGGAGCGCTCGCGGGCGAGGTGGGCGCTGGCGCGCGGCGCACTGCGGCCGAGCAGCGGCTGTCCGGGGAGCAGCGGGTAGGCGAGCACGCCGTCGTCCTCGTCCGCGAAGCGAGGAGCTGGGACGGGGATCGACACGTGCTGCGCGACAAGCTCGAGTAGGCGAGCTTCGCGGGTCACGCTGCCGCCGTCGGCGACTGCAGGACCAGGTGGTCGGCGACGAAGGCGCTGTGTCGAGCCCACGGCCGAGCTCGTGCACGGCGACCTCGGCCAGCTCGGGCACGTGCCGATGCAGGGACCGCGTCGCACGTCGTATGAGGTCTCGTTCGCGCCCGCTCACCGGTGGCCGGCCTCTGTCGCTCGCGGTGCTAGCGCTGGTCGGTGACCTGCACCGGCACCCGCTGGACCGAGTTGTTGGCGTAGCCCTTGAGGTTCCACTCGGCGTTGAGCGGCTGTTCGTTGCCCGCCGAGTCGATCGCCCGTGAGCAGAGCTCGTAGTCGCCCGCTCCGGGCGGCTCCCATGCCCACGTCCAGCCGCGCCACGCGAGCGGCGAGCGCTGCGGGGCGAGCTCCGCGGCGATCCACGTCTCGCCGCCGTCGGCGCTCACGTCGACGCGCTCGATCGTGCCGAGGCCCGACCAAGCGCGGCCCTCGAGGTCGACCGGCCCGAGCGCCAGGAAGCGCCGCCTCGACATGAAGTCGGGGATCCCGGGCGGTGCCATCAGCGAGCGGGGCACCATGCGGGTGACCGGCGTGCCGGGATCGTCGGCTGAGCGCATCATTCGGTAGCCCCGCGCCTGCTGGTAGCCCTCGAACGGCTCGGCGACGGCCGTGATCGAGCGCAGCCACTTGACGCTCGTCATGCCGTACCAGCCCGGCACGACGAGCCGCAGCGGGTAGCCGTGCTGCGGTGGGAGCGGGCGGCCGTTCGCCTCGTAGGCGAGCAACACGTCCTCGCCGAGCGCGTCGTCGAGGGAGAGGCTGCGCTCGTAGAACTGCTCGACTCCACCCTCGACGCCGCGGTCGATTCCCGTGAAGACGAGCTCGATCGCCTCGGCTGCGATCCCGCACTCCTCGATCAGCGGGGCGAGCGGTGTGCCCGTCCACTCGGCGGTGCCGACGGCCTCGAGCAGCCACGGCTGCGACAGCGGACGCGGCGACAGGCTTGCGCGCCCGTTGCCGGCGCACTCCATCGTGACCGCGGCGGTCACGCGCGGGCGGGCGCGCAGCTGCTCGAGCGAGAGCTCGAGCGGCCGCTCGAGCAGCCCGCCGACCTCGAGCCGCCATCCGGCCGCGTCGACCACCGGGATGTCGTAGTGGATCAGCAGGTAGTGCAGCCCGATCGGCGTGATCTCGTGCCGCAGCGCCTCGAGTGGCATGCCGTGGTTGCGCGTGGCAAGCGCGAGCTCCTGCTCGCTGATCTCCACGGATCCGCTCGTGCCCTGCGGCACGCTCACGCGCGCCGCTCCACGTCGATCTCGCCGTCGGCCGGGCGCAGGCGCAGCCAGTCGCCGCTCGCGATCGCCTCGACGGGATCGGGCACGAGTCGGTGCATGATCGCGATCCCGGCCATAACCGCGCCCTGCACCATGACCGGGTTCGTCGCCCTGAAGACGAGCGCGGCCGGGGCGGTCCCGCGCTCGACGAGGTCGAACAGGCGCCAGCCGGTGGCGGTGCCGCCCTTCGCGGTCGAGACCACGAGCACCTTGCCGACGAGCGACTGGCCGTACAGCTCGTGCGCCTCGCGCGAGATCACTCCGGTCGTGTGGTCGAGGTCGTAGCGCGCGCTGAAGCCATCCGACGAGACGAGCGCCTCGGCCTCGATCGCCTCGCCGTACCCCGCCGGACCGCGCAGCACAAGCCGCTCGTCGGCGCTCACGCCGCGAAGCGGCCGCGCACCGCTATCTCGACGCACTCGTCGGTCGGGCGCAGGACGGGGTTGTAGCCGTAGCCCTGCACCGTGTTCGCGAGCTTCGCGGAGTCGGTCAGGAGCGTGCGAAAGCCACGCGTGCGCGCAAGCTCCCGCGCGGTCATCAGGTAGAAGCAGACGCCCGTCAGCACGACCGCCCCGGCCGCGCGCGCGAGCTCCGTGTAGCCGTAGTCGTCGGCCCCGGCCCGCACCTGAGCACTCGTCGTGAGGAACACGGTCGTACGCACGCTGCGGCCCGCCAGCCCCTCGGCGATGCGCCTGAACTCGAGCAGCGAGAGCTGCGGCGTGCCGAAGACGACCAGGTCGGGGGCCCCTCGCTCGGGGAGAAAGGATTCGTAGAGGCCGGCGAGCGCGCCCGGCGGGACGCTCATACGGCGCTCAGGCGGCTCGCCGCCGAAGGCGTCCTCGACGCTGCGCGCCTCCGGGGTGACGCCGATCATGTGGAACATCGCCTGAGACCCGTAGGAGGCGAGCGCCGCGCCGAGGTGCTTGAGCTCGTCGGGCGCGGGGTTTCGCTCGAGCCCCGTGAGCACCGGCACCTCCCAGTAGTCGGGGTAGGCGCGGCCGACGAGCGCGCCGAGCGCGCCCCAGTCGGTCAGGCAGCGCGGCTGATCCTCGACCTCGACGAGCACGGTGCCGCGCCGGTGCTCGTCGAGGTGGAAGCCGTACTCGGCCACCCGTCCGGTGAGCGCGGCGGCGAGCGCCGCCGGGCCGCCCTCGAAGTTGCTGCGCGCCCCGGCCACGGAGTTTGCCCAGATGACGGTGCCGGTATCCCCCCACGCGAGGCGCTCGCCGAGATGCGGCACGTCGAGCGTCTGGTAGTTGATGCAGGTGTTCGACGGGATCGCCCCCATCGCCGTCAGTGCTCCGACGATCCGCGCCTCCTCGGCCACGATCGCGTCGTCCTGGCCGATCTCGCGCGCGCGTCCTGGGTCGGTGCTACGCGGGTCCATCGTCATCGGGATCGCGAGGCGTGCGCCGCGCCGCGCCCAGTCCTCGAGGAACGCCGCCCCCGGCTCGCCCAGCGCCTCGCCGTCGCAGTGGATGTGGGCACTGCGCACCGCGACCATCCGCTCGGCGCCGAAGAACTCGCCGACGCTGCGCTGGTACTCGATCCCCCAGCGCGCGGCCGGCCCGGCCGCGCCGGCCAGCATCTCGCGCTCCTCGCTGTCGAGCTTCATCGGTTGGCGGAGAGCGGCCCCCCTCGCACCGGGAGAGGGGGGCCGCCGCCGTGTCCTACTTGAAGACCCCGTACTTCGCGCCGAGGTCCTTGATCTTCGTCTGCTCGTCCTTGACGAACTTCCCGAACTCCTCCGAGTCCATGAAGCCGCCCTCGAGCTCGAGGGCTTTCTTACGGAACTCATCGAACTTCGGATCCTGCTCGACCTTGGAACAGGCATCGGACAGGGTCTTCAGCTGCTCTGGCGCCAACTCCGAGTTCGCAAATATGCCGCGCCACTGGTCGAGGAACTCCTCGACCCCGAGCTCGGAGGCGAGCGTGTAGTCCCCCTCGAGCCCCTCCTGCTTCTTGTCGGCGAACAGCAGCGCCGGCTTGAACTGACCGGCGTCGACGTTCTCCTTCACATCGCCGGCCTGTTCGAAGATCGCTTCAGTGTCGCCGCTCAGCACCGCCCCCTTACGCTCGGAGCCCTCCGCGAACGGCACAGCACGGAACTTGAAGCCCTGCTGCTCGAGCGAGCCGAGCGCGATGTCGTCGATCCCGCCCTTGCCGACGGTTGCGACGGCGACCTCGCCCGGGTTCTCCTTGGCCGCCTTGCCGAGCGCGTCCCAGTCCTTGTACTTGCCCTTCGTGTTGACCCATAGGCTCGAGGGCGCGTTCGAGATCCGGCAGACGGGCGCGACCTCGTCGAGCTGGAATGAGGAGGTGCCGGCGACCACGGTCGCCAAGGTGTCCGCCGGCATGATCGCCAGGGACTGCTCGGGAGGGCCCTGAAGCATCTTCGTCATACCGGTGTTGCCGGTCGCGCCCGGCACGTTTACCACCGGGATCTGCTGGCCGATCTCCTTCTCGATCACCGGCGCAGAGAGCCGTGCGGCTTGGTCCGAACCGACACCGGGGCCGAACGGTACCACCATGGTTATCGGTCGCTTGAACTCGCCCGAGGCACCAGCGCCACCGCCTCCGCCGCCCGACTTCTCACCGCCCGTGTCGCCACAGCCGGCGAAGGCTGCTACCCCGAGCGCTACCGCCGATACCGCCGCGACCCACCGTTCCCTTGTGTTTCCCATCCGCAAGTCTCCCCCTCCTCATTCGCCGTTGATGCCGAATTTACCTATCCCGCCGCGATGCGCTGCTCGAGCAGGGCGCGGTCCCTGCGATTCTCCTTGACGGTCCGATAGGCGAGCAGGGCGAAGGTGGCCGCCGTGATCGCCAGCAGGACCGCGCTCAGCGGCCGCGTGAAGAAGACCGTCCAGTCGCCGCCCGTCCGGATCATCGTCGTGTTGAAGTATCGCTCTCCGAGCGGCCCGAGGATCGCGCCCAACACGAGCGGCGCGAGCGGATAGCCGCCCCTGACCATGAAGACCCCCAGCAGCCCGAAGGCCGTCATGATCCAGACGTCGGAGATCGACTGGCGCAGCGCGAATGCGCCCATGTAGGCGAACAGCACGACGAAGGCCGTGATGTAGACCTCGGGCAGCGCGAGCATCCGGATCAGCGGCCTGGCCGCCAAGATTCCCATCACGAACATCGCCAGGACGCTGAGAAGGAGCCCGGCGAAGATCGCCGAGATCAGCTCGGGCTGCTGCCCGAAGATCTGCGGCCCGGGGCTGATGTTGTTGAGCTGGAAGACACCGAGCAGGACCGCCGAGGCGCCGCTGCCCGGGATCCCGAGGACGAGCAGATGGATCAGCGCCCCGCTGACGTTGGCCGTCGAGGCGGCCTGGGGCGCGATGATGCCGGAGGGCGAGCCGGTGCCGAGCTCCAGCTTGTGCCGGCCGAACTGCTTCTCCACGCCGTAGGCCACGAACGCGCCGACCGTCGAGCCGACGCCCGGGCCGGCGCTGATAAGCGCGCCGGTGCTTGTCCCGCGCACGAAGCTGCCGGCTCTGGAGCGGATCGCGGAGAGCCCGGGCAGCGTTGTGCGCACCTCGCCCGGCTGCTGCGCCACCTTGCCTCCGAAGCGCTCGCCGAAGCGCGTCAGCGACTCCGTCAGCGCGTACACCCCGACGAGGATCGCCAGGTAGTTGATCCCATCACGCAGGAGATCGGTGCCGAAGTCGTAGCGGACGGCCCCGTAGATGTCGTCGATCCCGACCGTCGCCACCAGCATGCCGGCGAACAGCGAGATGAACGACTTGGCGGTTGAGCTCTCCGAGAGCGCCAGCACGCCTGTGAGCCCCAGCAGGATGATCGCGAAGTACTCCGCCGACCCGAACTGCAAGGCGAGCGCCGCAAATGGCTGGGAGACGAAGACGAGCGCGATCCACCCGACGATGCCCCCCACGAGCGCGGCCAGCGCCGCCCAGCCGAGCGCCTCGGCGGCACGGCCCTGGCGGGACATCGTATAGCCGTCCTTCGTCAGCGGGACGTCGTTGGGCTCGCCCGGGATGTTGAGCAGGATCGAGGTGAGGACCCCGCCGTACGTGCCCGCGACGTAGACCGCGATCATCAGCACGAGCGCCTGCGAAGCTTCCATCGCATACGTGAACGGCAGGATCAGCAGCACGCCGATGACGAAGGTCAGGCCGGGAAGCACGCCGACCAGCATCCCCACGAAGACGCCGAGCAGAATCAGCCCGAAGAAGACGAATCCGCCCGAGGCCACCGCCTGGACCATCCCGGTTATGGCGTCCACTTAGGGCCCCTTCGAGTGCATGCTGGCCGGCTCCGGTTGATCACTGGAGACCCAGCAGCCTGTAGATGGCGACGGTGACCGTGTCGAACACGCCGACGCCGGTCGGCAGCGAGACGAACACGATGCCGATGAACACGTAAGTGGTGATTAGCGCCCCTCCAATCGCCACCAGCGGCACGTACCGGTTTCGCTGGCCTCCGAGCCATATGAACACGCCGAGGAAGAGCGCGGTGGAGATCAGGTAGCCGAGGAACATCGTCGACAGCACGTAAGCGACCGCCAGGGCCATGGCGAGCGCCGTCCGCCCCCAGTCGAGCTCGGCCGTCTCCTCGAACTCGTCGAACTCGGAGTGCACCTTTACGATCGGGCGGTTGCGCTCCCGGAAGATCTGGACGATCCTCACGACCAGCGCGACGATCAGCCCGGCGGCCGCCAGGCGCGGCCAGAACCCCGGCCCGAGCAGATCCTGCTCGGCCTGGTTTTGGAAAGTGCCCGCGAGGTAGAAGAGGTACGCGGCGAGCGCGATCAGCCCGAGTTCGGGAATCAGCTCCGCGGCCAGGTCACGCGGGGAAGAGCGGCGCTCGATGACCTCGAACTCGGTGTCGTCAGGCGTTCCCGGCTCACCTGACGCAGCCCCGCTCTTCGTCGCGTCCGGCCCGTCCTCGGAGGCGGCTGCGCCCGACTGGCCCTCGTCGCGCCGACGCGCGGTGACCGCGCCCGCGGGCTCGTCCGGCGCGCTCCTGTCCGCATCTCCCGCGGCCGCCGAGCGGCTGGTGTCGTCGTCTCTCGCCATATCGCCTCTCCACCTTGTCCCGACGGCTTCTTCCGGAACCTCTACGGGCGCGGAACGTACCACCGCGCCAGCGCCTACGCGCCGCCCCTGCCCCGTCCGTCTCCGTGGCGGTCGAGGTAGGCGCCAAACGCCTCCTCCTCGCTCGGCTTGCGCTCGGGGATCACCCGCACCAGGTGGGTGACATTGAGGAAGTGCCGATAGGAGAGGTTCTCGCTGATCGAGTTGCCGGCCCAGGTGCCGCAGCCCATCGTCAGCGTGAAGTTGAGCCCGTTGTCGAACGAGCCCCCGTTGCCGAAGGTGTGCGACTGGTTCTCGAGCACGCGCACGACGTCCAGCGAATGCGCCAGCCGCTCGGTCTGCTCGTGCTCCCGCGTATGGATGCCCACCGAGTGTCCGGCGCCCTGGTAGTCGAGGATCGACTGGACGAGCTCGACGGCCTCGTCGAAGGTCTCGTAGCGGTAGACGGTGAGCACGAGCGAGAGCTTCTCGCCCGAGAATGGGTGCTCGGGGCCGACGCCGTCGTCCTCGACCAGGAAGAACTCGCACTCGCGCGCTCCCGGCGAGTCGAGCCCGGCGGCCTCGGCGATCGCCTCCGGCGGCTGGGCGGTGATCGTGCCGGTCAGCTTGCCGTCCTTCCACATCACCGCCTCGAGGCGGTCCTTCTCCGCGGGTGAGGCGAGGTAGCCACCCTCGCGCTCGAGCGCCTCGATCGCCGCGTCGTAGACGGCTGAGTCGATCACGACGGAGTTCTCCGAGGAGCAGCTCGTGGCGTAGTCGAACACCTTCGAGCGCTTGACCTTCTCGGCGGCGTCGGGAAGGTCGGCGCTGCTCGTGATGATCACCGGGACGTTGCCGCCGCCGACTCCGATCGCAGGCGTCCCGCTCGAGTAGGCGGCGCGTACGTTGCCCTGTGACCCGGTGACGACGACCATGTCCGCCTGGCGCATGAGCGCGCCTGAGGTGTCCTTCGAGATCGGCCCGGGAACGTGCTGTACGAGGTCGAGCGGGGCGCCGACCTTGTCGAGCTCGCGGTGGATCAGCTCGACGGTCAGCTCGCACGTGGCGAGGCCCTTCGGGGACGGCCCGATGATGCAGGCGTTGCGGCCCTTCAAGATCATCATCGCCTTGTTGACCGGGGTGGCCGACGGGTTGGTCGAGGGGCAGATCGCGGCGACGACGCCGACCGGCTTGGCGATCCGCGTGAGCCCCGTGCGCGGGTCGTCGTCGATCACGCCGACCGAGATCGCCCCCTGCAGGTCGCACAGCGTGCCGAACGTCTTGCGCCGGTTCTTGAGCACCTTGTGCTCGTACCGCCCGAGCCCAGTCGTCTCGACTGCGAGCCGCGCCAGCGCCTCGGCGTTCTCCTGCTTGTAGCAGGCCCACGCGACCGCGGTGACGACCTCGTCGACCTGTTCCTGGCTGTAATGCTCGAACTCGGCCTGCGCACGCCGTGCGCGTGCCACGACCTCGGCGACCACGGCCTCGGCGTCGGGCGGCGGCTCCTGCACCGCCGTCGCGCCGATCGCCCCCGCGTCTCCCAGTCCGACCGCTGCGGGCTCGCTCATGTCGCTCCCCCCGTTCAGTTCGTAGCCAGCGCCTGCTCGCGCGCGGCCAGGTGGCTGTAGCGATCGAGGTGCCGCACCGGCAGCTTGAGCGCGTCGCGTCGGAACGGCTCCGCGAGCTCCTCCGGGTCGACCATCACCTCGACGACCGTCGGGCGGTCTGAGCCGAGGCCCTGCGCAAACGCCTCCGCCAGGTCGCCGGGGTCCTCCACGCGGATGCCCTCGGCGCCCATCGCGCTGGCGATCTCGGCGAAGCGGAAGCCGCCGTGCTCGCGGCCGATGTCGACGCCGACGTAGCGGTCGTCGTAGAAGTCCACCTGGTTTCGCTTCTCGGCCCCCCACTGCTGGTTGTTGGCGACCACCGCCATCACCGGCAGGTCCTCCTCGACCGCCGTCATCGTCTCGTGCAGGCTCATGCCCCAGGCGCCGTCGCCCACGAGCGCGACGGCCGGCGAGCCCGGCGCCGCGAGCTTCGCTCCGAGCGCGGCCGGGTAGGCGAAGCCGCAGTTGCCGAACGACAGCGCGGCGAGGAACTTGCGCGGCTGGGTGAACTCGAGGTGGCCGTTGGCGGCCGAGCAGATGTTGCCGATGTCGGTCGAGATCGCGGCGTCCCCCGGCAGCGAGCGAGCGAGCTCCGCCAGCATCCGCTGGGGCGAGATCGGGACGGCGCCGGAGGACGCGTTGTCGGCGCGCTCGGCCCGCCACTCCTCCCTCGCCTGGTGGATCCGCGCGAGCCGGTCCTCACCGGCGCCGGCGCCCTGCCCGTCGCGGGCCTCGAGCCGGCGGAAGATCGCCCTGGTGGCTGCGGCTGCGTCGCCGATCACACCGACCTCGATCGGCCACACGCGCCCGAGCTGGCGGTAGTTGACGTCGACCTGGACGATCTTGGCGGCCTTGGGGAAGTACTCGATCCCGTACTGGGGCAGCGTGCCGAACGTCGACAGGCGGGTGCCGAGCGCGACCACTACGTCGGCCTCCTTGAGCAGCCGCATCGCGGCCTTCGACCCCTGGTAGCCGATCGGGCCGACGGCCTGCGGATGATCGGCGGGGAAGGCGTCGTTGTGCAGGTAGGAGGTCGCCACGGGGGCGCCCAGGTACTCGGCGAGCGCGCGCACGTCGTCGATCGCGCCCGCATCGACTACGCCCATGCCGGCGATGATCACGGGGTTGCGCGCCGCCGCGATCACCTCGGCCGCGCGATCGAGCTGGTGCTCGTCGCCGGCGCCGCGGGCGGCGACCCGGTAGCGCTCGGGCGCGAGGATCTCGAAGTCGGCCTCGCCATAGAAGAAGTCGCGCGGGATGTCGACCTGCACCGGCCCGCGCTCGGCCAGCGCGATCCGGAACGCCGTGCGGATCGCCTCCGCGATGCGGTCTGGGCGCGAGACCTGGATCTGCGCCTTGGTGATCGAGCTGAAGATCGACATCTGGTCGGCTTCCTGGAAGCCGTCGAGGCCGACCGCGGCGGTGCCCGCGGCGGGTGACAGCAGCACGACCGGCGAGTGGCCCATGTAGGCCGCGGCGATCGACGTGACCATGTTGGTCACGCCCGGGCCGTTCTGCCCGATGCAGACGCCGGGAATGCCCGTTACGCGGGCGTACGCATCGGCCATGTGTCCGGCGGTCTGCTCGTGGCGCACTGCCAAGAAGCGGATGCCGGCGTCCGGGAAGAGGTCGAGCGCATCCATGAAGGCCGACCCGACGATGCCCGGAACGACGGTCACCCCTTCTGTGCGCAGTGTCTCGACCATCGCCTCGCTCGGGGTCATCAGCGCCATCTCGAGCCTCCCTCGTCCGAGTTGTTTCTACATTGTGGAATCGCGTTCCGCAGAGCGCGGTGAGCCTAGATCAAGCACCGTCGCGTTACAAGCGCACGCCGTGGTCATGCGCCGGGCACCGGCGGCAGCACGTGCTGGATGTCGGCCGCGGCACGCAGCAGCGGCGGGCGGAGCTCCTCGACGCGCCCTGGAGGCATCCGCACCGACGGGCTCTGGAGCGCGAGCGCGGCTCGCGCTCGGCCGTGGGCGCCGAGGATCGGGGCGCCGAGGCAGCGGACCCCCGAGATGCTCTCCTCGTCGTCGAAGGACCAGCCGCGGGCGCGTGTCCGCGTCAAGTCGGCGCGCAACGCCGCCACGCTCGTGATCGTATGTGCGGTCAGAGCCTTGAGCGGCCCGAGCGCGCTGATCTCCTGCTGACGCGGGCCGCCGAAGGCGAGCAGCGCCTTGCCGATCGCTGAGGCATGAAGCGGCGCCGTCGTGCCCGGCGGCTGGTGAAAGCGGAGGTGGTGCTTCGAGGCGACCGACAGCACGACGACCCCCGCGCGCGGCTCCCGGATGCCGAGGTTGACGGACTCGCCGGTCTCCTCGGCCAGCCGCTCCACGATCGGATGGGCCCGATCCAGCCCGAAGGAGTGCTGGGCCACCTGCCCGAGCAGCAGCAGTGAGCGCCCGAGCTGGTACCGGTTCGTGCGCTCGTTCTGCTCGAGGAAGCCCGCGGCCACGAGCGCGCGAGCGATGCGGTGGACCGTGCTCGGGCTGAGATCGAGCGCGCGGGCGATGTCCGTGATCCCGAGCTCGGGATCGGCCTGCATGAAGCACGTGAGTACCGCCAGCGAGCGTTCGATCGCCTGCGTGCCCGTCGAGCGCCCGTCCGCGTCGCTCGCCACGAGCGGCTCGGGCACGGCTGCGATCGGCTCCATGACGGGGAGACGATACGCCGGTGACCGGGGCGGCGCGGCTCGGCCGCCGACCTACGCTGCGGCCGGCTCGAGCTCCTCGTCGAGATGCTTGTGCGACGGGCAGTACTTCGCCGCCGGAAGCGGCAGGCGCTGGCAGGGTGCGCCCTTGCGGGTGGTCGCGTTGCAGCACAGCGGGCTGCCGTCGAAGGTCAGGCCCTCACGGGCGTGCAGCTCGACGTAGCGCGAGGCGAGCGCCATGTGGCGGTTTATCACCTGATAGGCAAGCAGCTGGCCCTGCATCGGAAAGTAGGCGCGCACCTCGTGGAAGAGCGTCCGCGCGGGACGGGCGAAGTAATGGCGATCGCTCGCCAGACGCTCGACCGCCGCCTCGCACGCGCGCAGGACGCGCTGGTGGTTGCGCTGAGACCGGTCGCCCCGATCCTCGAGCACGTGTGGCGAGAGCTCCCGGTATATCGAGCGGCTGAACTGATACATGGCCCTCCGTTCGCTGGCCGCGGCCTGAGCGGGCCCCGGGGCAGGGCAATATTCCAGCCCGCTGTGAAGCGCTCGCGCAGCGGGTGTTAAGCGGTCGTTAAGCGTGGCTGCGGGGCGCCGATCGTTAGGGTGCGGCGATGCCCGCGCCGCTCTACTTTCGTCACGCGTCGTCGCTCGAGCACGACACCGGCTCGCACCCCGAGGGCGCGAACCGCATCCCCGCCATCGAGCGTCAGCTGGAGCGGCGTGAGTGGCTCGGGTATGAGCGGCGCGAGGCGCCTGCCGTCGATCAGGCCGTGCTCACAGCAGTTCACCCGGAGCGCTACGTGGAGTCGGTGCGGCTGATGTCCGAGCGCGGCGGCGGCTACTTCGATCCGGACACGATGGCAAGCGCCGGCTCCTACGAGGCGGCGCTGCACGGCGCCGGGGGCGCCTGTGCGATGGTCGACGCCCTGGTCGCGGGCGAGACCGGAGTCGCCTTCGCCGGCCTGCGCCCGCCGGGCCATCACGCCGAGTCCGAGCGCGCGATGGGGTTCTGCCTCTTCAACAACGTGGCGGTCGCGGCGCGGCATGCGCTCGACTCGCTGGGCGTGACGCGGGTCTTCGTGCTCGACTGGGACGTCCACCACGGCAACGGCACCAACGACATCTTCCACTCGTCACGCCAGGTGCTGTTCGCCTCGATCCACCAGTCGCCGCTCTATCCCGGCAGCGGACCGCTGTCGGACGTGGGCTCCGGGGACGGGGAGGGATTCACGATCAACCTGCCGGTGCCGCCCGAATCGCAGGAGCGTGACTGGCTGTCGCTCGTCGAGCACGTCGCGATGCCCGCCGCGCGCGCCTTCCGCCCCGAGTTGATCCTCGTCTCCGCGGGCTTCGATGCCCACCGGGCGGACCCGCTCGCCTCGTGTCGTCTGGAGGCGGGCTCGTTCGTCGAGATGGCTCGTCACGTCGCAGCCCTCGGCCGTGACTGTGGCGCCCCGGTCGGCATGTGCCTCGAAGGGGGGTACGACCTCGCGGCGCTCGCCGAATCGACCGCGGCGACGCTCGAGGCGGTCGTGGGAGCCGATCTCCCTGGGTCCGTCGAGCTCGACCCGCGGGCCGAGCGCGCAGTTGATCAGGTAGGCACCTACTGGGCGCTGTAGGGCTCTACGACAGGTTCTAGGACGCGGGCTCGATACGGCGCGGATACGCGTCCGGGAAGCCCTGCGCGGCGTAGCTCTGTGCCCTGCGGGCGGCCTCGGCCCGCGAGTCGAACTCGCCCGCGTAGGCGACCCAGTAACCGGGCCTGAGGCTCGAGTAGTCGTTCGAGCGCAGTAAGCCTGCCGGGAGCCCCGCACCTGAGGCCCGCTGCGCCTCGCGACGAGCATCCGCGCGCCGCTCGCTCGAGACGAGGACGACCGTGAAGGCGCTCTTGCCCGCGGGCCAGGAGCCGACGCCGCCGCTCGCCGGCTCGGGGTCCGTCGAGGAGTCGTCCGTGGCTGCGGGCGGCTGGGAGCCCGAGCTCGAGGACCCGGCCGGGGGGGAGGCCCCAGACGCGGGCGGCGCCTCCGACTCGCTGCCGCCGGCAGAGGGGAGC
>JACCXP010000381.1 GCA_013696905.1 Thermoleophilaceae bacterium | reverse complement strand
CGGCCACGCGGGCAGCGGTGGACGAGGGAATCCTGCCTGGCGGGGGCACCGCGCTCGTGCAGGCTGAGGGGGCTCTTGACGGGCTCGGACGCGAGGGCGACCACGGGCTCGGCACCGAGATCGTGCGCACCGCCCTGTCCGAGCCGCTGCGCTGGATCGCATCGAACGCCGGCTACGACGGCGGCGCGGTGGTCGATCGGGTGCGCACGCTGCCCGCCGGGCACGGCCTCAATGCGCTCACCGACGAGTACGGCGACATGATCGCGGCCGGCGTGATCGACCCCGCCCGCGTGACGCGCTCGGCGCTCGAGAGCGCCGCGTCGATCGCCGCTCTGATGCTCACCACCGAGGCGCTGATCGCCGAGGAGACGTTCGCCCAGCCCGGGGCCGTCGTGGCCCCGGGCTTCGGGGACCTGGCCGAGGGCCTCGCGCGCCCGTCGGCCTCACCCACCCTGCCCACCTGACCCACGAAAAGGGGAGATAGCCGTGTACGAATCAAACGGGGACAAGTACTTCATCGTCGACGGTCACATGCACAACTGGGACGCGAGCCCCGAGAACACGCTCAACGAGTATGGCGAGGGCTTCATCAAGTGCTTCTACGACTACCACGCCAACCTGAGCCCGGAGGAGTACGTCTGGCCGCTCGAGAAGTACCGCAAGTACGGCGAGGAAACCCTCATGAAGGACGTGTTCGAGGACGGCTACGTGGACGTCGCGATATTCCAGCCGACCTACCTCACCGACTTCTACAAGAACGGCTTCAACACCACGGCGCAGGACGCCCCGCTCAAGGAGAAGTACCCGGACAAGTTCGTGCTCAACACCTCGTTCGAGCCGCGGCTCGGCAAGGCCGGACTCGACGACTTCGAGGCGAAGGTGAAGAAGCACGGCTCCAAGGGCGTGAAGCTGTACACGGCCGAGTGGCACGGAGAGTCGAAGGGCTGGAAGCTGACTGACGACGACGCGCGGCTCTACCTCGACAAGTGCCAGGAGCTCGGGGTCACGAACATCCACGTGCACAAGGGGCCGACGATCTGGCCGCTCAACAAGGACGCCTTCGACGTCGCCGACGTCGACGCCGCGGCGAGCGAGTATCCCGAGCTCAACTTCATCGTCGAGCACGTCGGGCTGCCGCGGCTCGAGGACTTCTGCTGGATCGGGGTCCAGGAGCCGAACGTCTACGGCGGCCTGGCGGTCGCGATGCCGTTCATCCACACACGGCCGACCTTCTTCGGCAAGATGATGGGCGAGCTCATGTACTGGCTCGGCGAGGATCGGATCCTGTTCGGCTCCGATTACGCGATCTGGCACCCGAAGTGGCTGATCGAGCAGTTCGTGGCGTTCGAGATGCCCGACGACGTGCCGGACGAGATCGGGAGCCTGCTGACGCCCGAGGCGAAGCGCAAGATCCTCGGGCTCAACGCCGCCAAGCTGTATGACCTCGACGTCCCCGAGGATATGCAGGGCGGCGACACCGACGTCGGCCCCGAGGTCACGGAGAAGCCGGCGGTCGCGCAGGTATGAGGGCGGCGGCGCTCGAGCAGCGCCGCCCCGGCGCCGGACAGGACGCGGATGTCTACGCGGCCCTGTCCCGGGTCATCGACCCCGAGCTCGACCAGGACGTGGTCGAGCTCGGGTTCGTCGCGGGCGTCGAACGCGAGGGAGCGCGGGTCTCGGTCGAGCTGCGGCTGCCGACCTACTGGTGCGCTCCGAACTTCTCGTGGCTGATGGTCTCCGACGCGCGCGAGGCGCTGTTGCGAGTTCCGGGCGTCGACGAGGCGGAGGTGACGCTGATCGACCACCACGCTACGACTGAGATCTCGGCCGGCGTAAATGCCGGGCGCAGCTTCGAGCAGAGCTTCCCCGACCACGCCGACGGTGAGCTCGGCGAGTTGCGCACGCTGTTCCGGCGCAAGGCGTTCCTCGTGCGCCAGGGGCGGGCGGTCGCTTCGCTCGAGCGCGAGCGGCTGCCTGGCGCGACGATCTCAGACCTGCCCGAAACACCCGCCACCGACGCCTACCTCGAGGTCCGCGGAGAGCTCGGCCTCGACTGCTCGCCGGGCGCGCCTGCGCTCAGCGACGCCGCCGGACGCCCAGTGCGCGATGTCGAGGACCACCTGCGCCGCGTGCGCATGATCGGCGTCTCGCTCGAGGGCAACAGCGCGATGTGCCGGGGCCTACTGCAAACGCGATACGGAAAGGTGAATGACTGAATGAAGGCCGCGCGGCTTCACTCCTTCGACGAGGACCACCTGCACATCGACGAGATCGATGAGCCGACCATCACCGGACCTCACGACGTGATCGTCCGGATCGGTGCAGCCGGACTGTGCCGGACCGACCTGCACATCATCGAGGGAATCTGGCGTGAGACAGTCGAGCCCGAGCTGCCCTACACGCTCGGCCACGAGAACGCCGGCTGGGTCGAGGAGATCGGCGACGCCGTCTCGAGCGTCGCCGTCGGCGACACGGTCATCTGCCACCCGGTGCGCACCTGCGGCGTCTGCCTCGGCTGCCGCCGCGGCGAGGACATGTACTGCGAGAACGACGCCTTCCCGGGACTGACGACCGACGGCGGCTTCGCCAACTACCTGCACACCAACGAGCGCGCCTGCATCAAGCTCGCCGAGGGGCTCGAGCCGGTCGCCGTGGCGCCGCTGGCCGACGCCGGGATCACCGCCTACCGGGCGGCCAAGAAGGCCGCGCGGCGGCTGGCGCCGGGCATGAGCTGCGCGGTGATCGGGGTCGGCGGCCTCGGCCACATCGCCGTCCAGTCGCTGCGCGCGCTGTGCGGCGCCGACATCATCGCGGTCGACAAGAGCGACCAGGCGCTCGAGCTCGCCCGCGAGCTCGACGTGGACCACGTCGTCAAGGCCGACGAGAACGTCGTCGAGGCCGTCAAGGAGGTCACCGGCGGCGACGGCGTCGACGCCGTGCTCGACTTCGTCGCCGAGTACGGCACCGAGAAGCAGGGCCCCAACATGCTCAAGCAGGGTGGGGTCTACTACGTCGTCGGGTATGGCGGGCAGGTCGAGATCCCGACGCTCCAGATCATCTTCACGGAGATCGAGGTCGTCGGGAGCCTGGTCGGCAACTACATCGAGCTCGTCGAGCTGATGGAGCTCGCCGCGCGCGGCCGCGTCAAGCTGACCGGGCGCGAGTACCCGCTCGACGACATCAACCAGGCGATCGACGACTTGATGGCCGTCGAGATCCAGGGCCGCGGCGTGATCGTGCCAGCCTGAGCGCGGCGCTCTACGGGTAGAGGTCCCCCTCCTCGCCGATCACGAAGATCGCCGTGACGGGACAGTTGCGCCCCGCCTCTACGACGTCGTCGGCGGCGGCGCCATCGGGGTCGATCACGATCGCCTTGCCGTCGTCGTCGAGCGCGAACACGGCCGGGGCAGAGTCGACGCAGTCACCCGAGCCGATGCAAAGGTCGCGGTCGACCTCGATGCGAATCCGGTTCGTCGCCGAGAGCTCCATCGGCACCACCGTAGCCGGCGTGCTGCTCGTCGAGCGCGCAGGCGCACGCTCTCGCTACCGTCCCGGACCGTGACGCGCCCTCAGAGACCCGAGCGCAGCGGTGGGCTCTCGCTGACGACGCTGCTCCTGGCGAGCCTGTCGTCGGCCACCGCGGCGCTGCTCGGCTCGCGCCTGTGGGAGGACGGGACGGTCGTAAGCGCCGCGGTCACGCCGATCGTCGTCGCGCTCGTCAGCGAAGCGCTGCGCCGGCCGACCGAGCGCTTGGGCGAGGCGGCTCGGCCGCTCGCGCAGGTGGCACGGCCGCGTTCGCGGGAGCGCCCCGCGGCGGCAGAAGAGGTCCCGCGCTTCGGCGACGAGGGACCGCCGCCGCGCCTCTACGGCGGCCGGCGGGTGCGCCTCCAGTCCGTGCTGATCACCGCGGTGCTCGCGTTCGTCATCGCAGCGGCCGCGCTCACGCTGCCTGAGCTGCTGCTCGGGAGCTCGGTCGGCGGCGGCGGGGAGCGCACCACCTACTTCGGCGGCAAGGCCGCGCCGCGCGCCGAGAGCGAGAGCGAGCAGAGCCCGGCGGACGAGGGCGAACAGCAGACGACATCGACGACGACGACCGAGACCGCTCCGGAGACCGAGACCGCTCCCCCGGAAGCGACGACGCCCACCACCCCGGCCGAGCCGCCCGCGACGCCGGCGCCCGAGGGCGGGCAACCCGCGCCGCCCGCCCCCGCGCCGTCCAAGTGAGCGAGAGCGCTGGCCTCTCGGCCAGCGAGATAGCGAGCGGAGTGACGTCAGGCGAGCTCGACCCTGTCGACGTCGTGCGGGAGCACCTCGCAGCCATGGAGGAGTGCTCAGAGCTGAACGCCGTGATCACGAGCTGCGCAGACGCCGCGCTGCGCCGCGCGCAGGCCGGCGTGTCGGGACCGCTCGCCGGCGTGCCACTGCTCGTCAAGGATCTGTTCGACACCGCCGGCGTGCGCACGACCTACGGGTCCGCGATCTACCGCGAGCACGTGCCGCAGAGGACCGCGACGGCGGTCACCCTGCTCGAGGCGGCCGGCGCGATCACGATCGCGAAGACCAACCTGCACGAGTTCGCCTGGGGCGTCACGAGTCAGAACCCGCACTTCGGCTCCGTCCAGAACCCCGTCCGGCCCGGTCTCGTGGCGGGGGGCTCGAGCGGGGGCAACTCCGCCGCGCTCGCCGCAGGCTTCGGTGCGCTCGCGCTCGGCACGGACACCGGCGGCTCGGTGCGCATCCCCGCGGCCTGCTGCGACAACGTCGGCTTCAAGCCGACGCTCGGCAAGGTGGCGATCGAGGGCTGCTTCGCGCTGTCGCCGTCGTTCGACACCGTCGGGCCGATGGGCCGAAGCGTCGGTGACTGCGCGCTCGCGCACCAGGTCCTCACCGGCGAGCCGGTGCCCGAGCCGCTACTCGAAGGGGTCGTCGTCGGCGTGCTCGCGCCGACGCCCGGCGCCGAGCGGCTCGAGGCGCTCGGGGCAAGGCTCGTCGAGGCCTCGCTGCCGGAGCCCGCGGCGGACCTGATCGCGATCTTCATGGTCGAGTGCGCGATCTCCCACCGCCACACCTACCCGTCCCGGCGCAGCGAGTACGGGCGCGACCTCCAGCTCAAGTTCGACATGGCGCGACTCGTGCCGGGCATCGACGTCTTCGAGGCCCGCGAGGAGCTGCCGCGCTGGCGCGCGCGGCTCGAGCGCGAGCCGGCGGTGGACCTGCTGATCTCGCCGACGCTCGGCATCGAGGTGCCCGCGCTCGACTGCTTCGAGCCCGACGTGCGCGCCGGCCTGACAGCGCTCACGCGCCCCTTCAACTACACCGGCTGGCCCGCGATCGCGATCGGCGACCTCCAGATCGCCGGGCGCGACGACGCGACGGTGCTTGCCGCCGCGCTCGCCTACGAGCAGGCAACGGCCTCGACGACCTGACCATTCTCGTCACCCGCTGGAGGCGAACGTCCGCTCCAGCTCGGCGCGCACGCCCGTGGCCTCCTCGCGCTCGTCAAGGCGCACGTCGGCGCTCTCGAGCATCGTTCCGGCCGCGACCGGGCGCGTGACCTCGACTCCGTGGGCCAGGCCGATCGGGAGCGATCCGCGCTCGAGCGAGGAATGCGCCGGCACGAGCGTGCCGTAGACCATGTAGCCGCCCTCGCCGTCGAGCGTCTCGCCCGGCGCCAGGTCGCGCTTGGCGGTCGCGACCACGTCGGCGCCGAAGCTGCGCGGCGCACCGGTGGGCTCTCCCCGCAGCGCCGCCGAGGCCACGCTGATGCCGAGCTCGAGGCCGATCAGGTGATAGGGGCGGTAGAGCGC
>JACCXP010000376.1 GCA_013696905.1 Thermoleophilaceae bacterium | reverse complement strand
GATGCGCACGGAGCTTGCCGAGCTCGCGATGCCCGGCGCGGCCTTCGAGGTGGCGCTGGAGCCGCGCGAGCAGCGCGGCGTCGCGGGCGACGAGCGGGTCGAGTTCCTGATGGCCCCGAACGCCGGTGTGCCGGCCACTGCCCTGCGCGACACCGCCTCGGGCGGCGAGCTGTCGCGGGCGATGCTCGCGCTCATGAGCGTGACGAGCGGCGGCGGCACGCAGGCGCTCGTGTTCGACGAGGTCGACGCCGGCATCGGCGGGCAGACGGCCCGCGCGGTGGGCGAGCGCCTGCGCGCGCTGGGTCGGGCGCGGCAGGTCATCTGCATCACGCACCTGCCCCAGATCGCCGCGCTCGCCGACGCCCACTTCCGGATCGAGAAGGACGGCAGCGGCGACCTCGTGCGCACGGGCGTCGAGGAGCTCGAGGGTGCGGGCGTCGTGGCCGAGCTGTGCCGCATGCTCGGCGCAGACGTTGCCGACGCGGGCGCTCGGCGTCATGCGGAGGAGTTGCTGGCGGCGGCGTAGACTGCCGAGGGGCGCAAGCCCGCCTCCATGGCAGCCTCTCGCACCACACGCCGCCGCTCGGGCAAGGGCGCTACCCGCGCGGCCCGCAACGGCCTCCCCGCCGGCCCGCACGCGGGTCCTGCCCGCCTCGGCAAGCGCACCAAGCGGCTGGTCGGGCGGCTCGAGCCCGGTGACATCGCCGTCATCGACCACGAGGACATCGATCGGGTGTCGGCCGAGGATCTGGTCGCAAGCGGGGTGCGTTGCGTGCTGAACGCCGCCCGGTCGGCGTCCGGGCGCTACCCCAACCAGGGACCGTGCATCCTCACCGAGGCCGGCGTGCACCTCGTCGACATGCCGGGCGCGCCGCTCTTCGAGGCGCTCAAGGACGGGGAGCATGTCGCCGTCGACGGCGCCAAGCTGCTCGTGAGCGGGCGGGTCATGTGGGAGGGCGCGGTGCAGGACCTCGAGACTGTCCGCCGCGCGCAGGCGGCCGGGCGGCGCGAGATCGGAGAGGCGCTCGTCGCGTTCGCCGACAACACGATGGGCCACATCCGCGAGGAGGGCGAGCTGCTCGCGGGGGAGATCGACCTGCCCGAGCTCGACACGGTCTTCCGCGACCGACCCGCGCTGATCGTCGTGCGGGGCGTAGATCACCAGAAGGACCTCCGCATCCTCAGGCCCTACGTGCGCGACATGAGCCCGATCCTCGTGGCCGTCGACGGAGGCGCCGATGCGATCCTCGACGAGGGCTTCGTGCCGCACATGATCGTGGGCGACATGGACTCGGCCTCCGACGTCGCACTTCGCTGCGGGGCCGAGCTCGTCGTCCATGCCTACCCCGATGGTCGCGCCCCCGGCCGCGCGCGGCTCGAGGCGCTCGGCCTCGACCACAAGGTCGTGCCGGCCCCGGCCACGAGCGAGGACGTCGCGATGCTGATCGCCTCCGAGAAGGGCGCCGAGCTGCTGGTCGCGGTCGGCTCGCACTTCAACCTGGTGGAGTTCCTCGACAAGAACCGCAAGGGCATGTCTTCGACTTTCCTCACCCGCCTGCGGGTGGGCGAGATCCTGGTCGACGCGAAGGGCGTCTCGCGCCTCTACCGACCGTCGGCCGGGCGCGCGCCGATCGTCTTCGTCGCGCTGGCTGCGCTTGCGACGCTCGCGGCGATCGTGTGGTCCTCGGAGACCCTCGGGCCGCTGCTCGACCTCGTCTGGCTGAAGCTCCAGATCCTCGTCGGGCTGAAGTAACGCGTGTTCGACTTCCGCTACCACGCGCTCTCGCTCGTGGCGGTGTTCCTCGCGCTCGCGCTCGGGATAGTGCTCGGCGTGACGATCGGGGACTCGCTCGTCTCACAAGCCCAGCAGAACCTGCGCGAGGACTTGCGCGGCGACGTCGAGCGCGCACGCGAGGCGGAGGCCGAGGCCGAGGCGCAGCTCGAGGGACGCGACGAGGCGCTCGCGGAGGCGTTTCCGCAGCTCGCCTATCAGCGCCTCAGCGGTCGCGACGTGGCGCTCGTTAGCACCGGTGAGCTCCCGACCGAGGTCGAGCAGTCGGTCGAGGAGGCGGTCGAGGTGGCGGGCGGGGAGGTCGACTCGGTGTCGGTGGTCGAGGCCCCGATCGACTTCGGCGCGCTGGCGCGTGCCGCGGGCGGGCGCTACCAGGGCCTGACGGGCGCGACTGCGGTGGAGCTCGACCTGCTCGGGCGAGGCGTCGGGCTGTCGATCGTGCGCGGCGGGTCGGTGGCTCGCCGCCTCTCCGACGAGGCGCCCGAGAGCTTTCGCGGCGAGTACCTCGGAGCCGACGCCGTCGTCTTCTTCCGCACCCCGGCCGAGTCCGAGGGCTCCCCTACGGAGACGCCCGCGGACGGCCGCGTGCGCGAGTCGCGCGAGCGCTTCGAGGCCGCGATGCTCGAGGCGATGAGCTCCGAGAGCGTCCCCGTCGTGGGCGTCGAGCAGTCCGACACCGAGCCCTCGCGCGTGCCCTTCTACGCACGCAACGACATCTCGAGCGTCGACTCCGTCGACCTCCCGAGCGGGCGCCTCGCGCTCGTCTACACGCTCGACGGAGTCGAGGATGCGCAGGGCAGCTACGGCTCCAAGGCGACCGCCGAGCGCGCTCTTCCCGTGCTGCCCGAGCTCTAAGGGCCGGCCGCGCGGGAAGACGCGGGGCGATCATCCGCGCCCGCCGTTACGGTGATCTGGTGCGTTTGCTCCCACTCGCCCTCTCGCTCGCGCTTGCCGCCCTGATCGTTCCGTTGGTGGTGGGCGGCCTCCGTCGCAAGGGCCATGTGCGCGAGAACTACCGCGGGGTCGCCGTCGCCTTCCCCGCCGGAATCGCGATCGCGGCGACGGCACTCGTGGCGCTAGTGCCGCTGGCGGCGATCGACCTGCTCTCGGGCGGCGCCGGGGTGATCCGCCCGGGAGCCGAGGGCGCGGTCACCTACGTGATCGGGGTGTCGCTACTGGGGCTGCTCGACGACGTGCTCGGCGACCGCGTCCCGGCCGCGCGGGGCGGCGAGCCGCCGCCCCGGGGCTGGCGCGGCCACGCTCGTGCGCTTTCGCGCGGAGTGCCCTCCACGGGTCCCCTGAAGGCCGTCGGAGCGCTTGGCCTGGCGCTGCTGGTGCTGTCGGGAACGAGCCTCGGCGCGCCGCTCGACCGCGGCGAGTACCTGCTCGCGACCGGCGTGCTCGTGCTCGCCACGAACCTCTTCAACCTGCTCGACCTGCGCCCCGGCCGCTCGATCAAGGCGCTCGTCCTGCTGGGGCTCGGGCTCACGCTCGGAGCCTTCGATCTGGAGCCGCTGTGGACGCTCGGGCTCTTCCTCGGGCCGATCCTCGTGCTCGCGCCGGCTGACCTGCGCGAGCAGGGGATGCTCGGCGACGCTGGATCGAACGCGATCGGAGCCGTCGCTGGGCTCTGGCTCGTGCTCGCGCTCTCGCCCGCGGGGCAGCTCGTCGCGCTGGCCCTGATCGCCGCGGCGACCGTCTACGGGGAGTTTCGGTCGATCTCGGAGCTGATCGAGCGGACTCCGCTACTGCGGCACCTAGACTCGGTCGGCAGGATGCGCCATGCCTGACGGGCCCAAGCGGACCAACTTCATCTTCGTCACCGGCGGCGTCGTCTCGGCGCTCGGGAAGGGGATCGCCGCCGCGTCGATCGGTCGCCTGCTCGTGGCGCGCGGGCTCAGCGTCGCGCTGCAGAAGTTCGATCCCTACATCAACGTCGACCCGGGCACGATGAGCCCGTTCCAGCACGGCGAGGTGTTCGTCACAGAGGACGGCGCGGAGACCGATCTGGACCTTGGCCACTACGAGCGCTTCACGGACGTCAACGCGACGCGGGGGTCGAACGTGACCACCGGGGCAATCTACAACACGGTGATCCGCCGCGAGCGGCGCGGTGACTACCTCGGCGGCACCGTCCAGGTGATCCCCCACATCACCGACGAGATCAAGCAGCGCATCCTGCTCGTGGCGGAGGCGCAGGACGTCGACTTCGTGATCACCGAGATCGGCGGGACGGTCGGCGACATCGAGTCGCTGCCGTTCCTCGAGGCGCTGCGCCAGTTCCAGGTCGACCAGGGCCGGCGCCGCTGCATGTTCGTGCACGTCACGCTCGTGCCTTACCTCGGCCACGCCGGCGAGCTGAAGACGAAGCCCACCCAGCACTCCGTGCAGGAGCTGCGGCGCATCGGCATCCAGCCCGACATGGTGATGTGCCGCTCCGAGGGCCCGCTCGACCGTGACATCCGCCAGAAGATCGCGCTGTTCGCGAACCTGTCGGTCGAGGCGGTCATCTCGGCGCGCGACGTCGACTCGATCTACAAGGTCCCGCTCTACTTCCGCGCCGAGGGCGTCGACGAAGAGGTGCTCGAGCACTTCGGCCTGGAGCGGCCGCCGGCGGACCTAGGCGACTGGGAGGGGCTCGCCGCCCGCACCGACGCCGCCAGGGAGCCGGTTCGGATCGGGCTCGTCGGCAAGTACATCCAGCTCGAGGACGCCTACCTGTCGGTGATCGAGGCGCTCGGCCACGCGGGCGTGCACCACGGCGGAAAGGTCGAGGTGTCCTGGATCGACGCCGAGGCGCTCGGGCCGGCGGAGACCGAGGGGCTGCTCGGCGACTGCGACGGCATCCTCATCCCCGGGGGGTTCGGGGTCCGCGGCGTCGAGGGCAAGATCAGCGCGGCGCGCTTCGCGCGCGAGCGCGGCATCCCGTTCCTCGGCATCTGCCTCGGCATGCAGGTCGCGGTCAGCGAGTTCGCCCGCCATGTCGTGGGAATGGAGGGCGCCAACTCGACCGAGTTCGACCCCGAGACGCCCTACCCCGTGATCGACCTGCTTCCGGAGCAGAAGGAGGTCCGTGACATGGGGGGGTCGATGCGCCTGGGCGCGGACCCGGTCAAGCTCCACGGCGGCACACGCGCGCGCGCGGTCTACGGCGAGGCGGTGATCTACGAGCGCCACCGCCATCGCTACGAGGTCAACAACCACCTGCGCAGGCGCCTCGAGGCCGCCGGGCTCGTGTGCTCGGGCACCTCGCCCGACGAACGCCTGGTCGAGGTGATCGAGCTGCCCGATCACCCCTTCTTCGTCGCCTCGCAGTTCCACCCGGAGTTCAAGTCGCGCCCGCTTCGCCCGCAGCCGCTGTTCGGCGAGTTCGTCCGCGCGGCGCTCGCCCGCGCCGGCGAGCGCGAGCGCGACGTGCTCGACGCCGCGGCCGAGCGCTCCCGCACGCTCGCCTCCTAGAG
>JACCXP010000339.1 GCA_013696905.1 Thermoleophilaceae bacterium | reverse complement strand
GCGTCGGCCGGCTCCTTGCCGCGCCGCCGCGCGCCGCCGCGGCGACCCCGCCGCCGCCTCGGCCGGGAGTCCTCTGACTCCTCGTCCTCAGAAGGCGCACCCAGCTCGGCATCCGGATCCTCGGAGGCGCCGTTCGAGGCGCCGACGACCGACGCCGACGCCGCCGTGCGACCGACCTTCTCGATCCGCACGAGACGCTGATCGCCGATGAAGCGCCCGGCGCCCGTCACAGAGATCACGTAGCCGTCGACCTTCGCGACGGCATCGTCCTCGTTGTACATGTGCGGCTCCTCGATCTTGACGAGCACCTCCTCGCCCTCGCGGAACGGCAGCGCGCGCTGCTCGACCTCCTCGCGCGATCCCTCGAGCAGCACTCCGAAGTACTCGAGCGGAAGCCCCTCGGAGCCCTCGAAATGGAACCGCTTGCCGACCGTTCGCTCGAGCTCGTGCAGCGGGCGCCCGGGCCCGTTGACGAGCTGGGCGGTGACGCGCGGGTGCACCTGGATCAGGAACGCCTCCGGCTCTGGGTGCTCCGCGACGAGGTCTCGCAGCCGTCGCTCCACGTCGATCGCCACCGTCTCCTCGGACAGCACCACCCCCTCGCCGTCGCAGGTCGGGCAGGTCTTGGTCAGGATCTCGCGCACGCCGTCGGTCACGTTCTGGCGCGTCATCTCGACCAGGCCGAGCGGCGAGATCTCCATCACGTAGGTCTTCGTGCGGTCCTCGTCGAGCGTCGCGCGCAGGATCTTCAGCACCGCGTCACGGTTGCGAGCCCGCGACATGTCGATGAAGTCGATCACGATGATCCCGCCGATGTCGCGCAGGCGAAGCTGGCGGACGACCTCCTCGGCGGCCTCGAGGTTCGTCCTCGTGATCGTGTCCTCGAGCCGTGCGCCCTTGCCGCGCCCGATGAAGGACCCGGAGTTGACGTCGATCACGGTCAGCGCCTCGGCGTAGTCGATCATCAGGTAGCCGCCCGACGGCAGGTCGACGCGCCGGTTGAGCGTCGACTCGATCGCCCGGTCGATGCCGTAGCGCTCGAACAGGGACTCGGACTCGTCGTAGAGGTCCACGCGCTCGAGCAGCTCGGGCGCCGTGCGCGTGAAGAAGGAGACCAGCCGGTGGTGCTGCTTCTCGTCGTCGACGATCGCGCGCTCGAAGTGCGCTGAGAAGATGTCTCGCACGACGCGCACCGACAGGTCCGCCTCCTGGAAGACCATGCCCGGCGCGGGCGTCTCCTGCGTGCGCTTCTGCATCACCTCGTAGAGCTTGAAGAGGTACTTCGTCTCGCGGTCGAAGTCCTCGCGCGTCGCGCCGCTCGCGGCGGTGCGGATGATCGCCCCACCGCCGTTCAGCTCGAGCTTCTTGGTCTCCTTGCGCAGGCGGTCGCGCTCCTTGTCGTCGAGCCGGCGCGAGACACCGACGCCCTCCCCCTGGGGGACGTAGACGAGGTAGCGCCCGGCGATCGAGATCTGCATCGACAGGCGGGCCCCCTTTGTCTTCAGCGGGTCCTTGGACACCTGGACCAGGATCTCCTGGCCCGGCTTCAGGAGCTCCGCGATCTTCTGGCCCTTGCCGCCGGTGCGCCCGCGGCGCTGGACCTCGACACCGGGCATGACGATGTCGTCGACGTGCAGGAAGCCGTTCTTGTCGAGCCCGATGTCGACGAAGGCGGCCTCGAGGCCGGGCAGGACGTTGTCCACCTTGCCCTTGTAGATGTTGCCGACGATCGAGCGCTTGCCGCGACGCTCGATGTACAGCTCGGCGACGCGCCACCCGGCGCCGGGAGATCCCCCGCGCGGGCGACCGCGGCCGCCGTCCTTGGCCCTAGCGGCGGGCCGGTCCTGCTTCGATCCGCCGGCGGCGGCGTCTGCCTCCCCCTCGAGGATCGCGACTCTGGTTTCGCCTCGGTCGACCGAGACGAGCACTTGCTTTTTCAATGAGGCCTCTCATGCGATTAGTTGACGGCCCTTGACCTCTGCGATCTCGCGCGCTTGCGCGTGGATCGACTGAAGGAGGCCGATGGCCAAGAAGGTGACGATCACCGACGAGCCGCCAAAGCTCATCAGCGGAAGCGTCACGCCGGTGATCGGCATGATTCCGATCGTCATGCCCACGTTCACGAAGATCTGGAAGATCAGCATCGCCACGACGCCGCCGGCGATCAGCGCGCCGTAGAGGTTCTTGGCGATGGTCAGGATGTGCAGCGCCCGCCAGATCAAGAGCGCGTACAGGCCGAGCACGAAGGCCGCCCCGAGGAAGCCGAACGTCTCGCCGACGACCGAGAAGATGAAGTCGGTGTGGTGCTCGGGCAGGAAGTCGAGCTTCGTCTGCGTCGCGCCATCGGCGCCGCGGCCGGTCCGGCGACCCGACCCGATCGCCGTGACCGACTGCTCGAGCTGATAGCCCTGGCCCTGCGGATCGTCGCCCCGATCGACGAAGGCGGTCAAGCGATCGACCTGGTAGGGCTTGAGCACGTCCACCCCCACGGCCGGGGCCGCCACCAGCACGAGCGCGACGGCCACGGCGCCGAGCCCGCCGAGAGCCGCGAAGTGGGTCCACCTCGTGCCCGCCACGAACAGCAGCGCGAGCGCGATCGCGACGTACACGAGCCCGGTGCCGAGGTCCGGCTGGGCGACGACCAGCATCGCCGGGACGAGCGCAAGCAGCATGATGCGACTGGTGGTGTCGCGCTCCTCGAGCCGCCGTGAGCGGTCGACCACGAAGCCTGCCAGGGCGACGATCAAGAGCACCTTGCCGAGCTCGGAGGGCTGAAAACGAAAGAACGGCAGCTCGATCCAGCGCTTCGAGCCACGCGTCGCCGTCGCGACCAGGAAGACCAGCCCGATCGAGCCGATCATGCCGGCGTACACGCCCATCTTGAGCTCGCGCAATCGTGAGTAGTCGAAGGTCGCCGCCGCCAGCATCAGAGCGAATCCCACCGCCGCGTAGATCGACTGGCGGATGACGTAGTGATACGGGCTGCCCTCGACGTCTCCTTCGGTGGCGGTCCAGATCGTGTAGATCGAGCACGCGACCAGGCCGATCACGGCGAGCAGCAGCAGCGGGTCGAGCCGGGGAAGGCGAGCGCGTGCGTCGACAGGCTCCCGTGCCGGGCTGTCGATTACGGCCGACTGCATCCCACACAACCCTAGCCAGCGTCCGGTCAGTTCGTCTGACTCGAGCCCCTGACCACCTTGCGCTCGTCGCCGACGACGCCGAACAGCGAGGCCAGGATGCGCCGTGCCGCCGGGGCCGCGGTCTCGGCGCCGAAGCCGCCCTCCTCGAGCGTCACGGCCACGACGTACTGCGGGTCGGGATATGGGGCAAGTGCGATGTACCACGCCTGGTCCGCCCGCGCGAGGCCCTTCTCGGCGGTGCCGGTCTTGCCGGCGATCTGGATCGGAAAGTCCTTGAAGACGTCGGTCGAGGTCCCGCGCGGCCCGCTCGCCGCCCGACGCAGGCCGTCGAGGATCACCTGTCGGTGCTCCGCCGAGACGTTCACCCGACGCCGCGCCGGAGGCTTCAGCTCCTGTACGGGCCGCGACTGGCCGTCCTCGACGCGCATGCCGAGCCGCGGGCGCACGACCCAGCCGCCGTTCGCGACCGCGGCGTAGGCGACGGCCATCTGGAGCGGGTTGGTGGACAGGTCCCCCTGGCCGACCGACAGGTTCATGTTGTCGCCGACGGACCACGGCCGGTCGGTCTTGCGCTCCTTGAAGAGGCGGTCGCGCCACTCGGGGCTCGGCACCACCCCCGGCAGCTCGGCCGGCAGGTCGATCCCCGAAGCGCGCCCGATCCCGAGCCGGCCCGCCCAGCGCTGGAGCAGGCGCCCGTCGCCGGTCGCGTTGGCCGCCTGGCCGAGGCGGTAGTAGTAGACGTCGCTAGACACCTCGAGCGCCTGGCGCATGTCGACGGGGCCGTTGGCCGCCTTGCGCGCGTTCTGCCAGTCGCGTCCGCCGACGCTGATCACGCCGGGGTCGAAGACAGTCGTCCCGGGCTCGATCAGGCCTCCCTCGAGCGCGGCGACCGAGCTGACGAGCTTGAACGTCGATCCGGCCGGATAGTCGCCCTGCACGGCGCGGTTGAGCAGCGGCTCGCCGAGCGCCTTGGAGGTGAGACGGCGATAGTCGGAGTCGCGGATGCGCTTGACGTAGCGATTCGGATCGAAGGACGGCGACGAGCCGAGCGCGTGCACCTGACCGCTCTTCACGTCCATCACGACAAAGGCGCCCTTGCGCGCGCCGAGCGCCTCGTGCCCCGTCTGCTGCACGTTGAGGTCGAGCGAAAGGCGTAGCTGGCGGCCGGGCACGGGCTCCTGGCGCGGAAGCTGGCGCGGGGTGAGCGAGCCCGTCGCGTCGACCTGCACCTTGGTCGCGCCGTTGACGCCGCGCAGGAAGCGGTCGTAGGTCGACTCGATGCCCGACTGGCCGATCCGGTCGCCCTGCTCGACCTCGCGGTAGC
The DNA here is from genome assembly GCA_013696905.1 of Thermoleophilaceae bacterium. Taxonomy (GTDB): domain Bacteria; phylum Actinomycetota; class Thermoleophilia; order Solirubrobacterales; family Thermoleophilaceae; genus JACCXP01. The sequence goes on along the minus strand of JACCXP010000339.1, from coordinate 667 downwards.
GCTTGTCCCGCAGCTGCTCGGCGCTCACCTCGCCGACCGTGCCGAAGAGGTGGGCGCCGACCTCGTCGTGCGGGTAGGAGCGCAGGAAGACCTTCTCTGTGGTCACGCCGGGAAAGGCCTTCTGGTTCTCCTCTATGTACTGCACGAGCGGCAGTCCGACGTCCTGCTTGACGGTCGCGGCCGAGAAGGGAAGCGCGCGCAGCTGCTCGCGCACGCTGCTGCGGATCTCGCGCTCCTGCATGTCGAGCAGCTCCGCGAGGCGGTTGTAGAGGCGCGTCTTCTTCTCCTGCTCGCGCGGGAGGTCGTTCGGCGTGATCCTCACCGCGAGACCCATCCGGTTGTCTACGAGCGTGCGCCCGTTGCGATCGACGATCTCCCCGCGCGGGGCGGCCACCTTGATCTCGCGCACGCGGTTGTTGTTCGCCTCGGCGACGTAGCGCTCGCCCGAGAGCACCTGCAGGTACCAGAGCCGGAAGAAGACGATCCCGAGCACGACAACGGCGAGCCCGCCCATGATCGCCACCCGCCGCGCGAGCTGCGGGGTGATCGTGGGGCGGCGGTCATCGAGGTACATCGAGCTACACCTAGGCCCGCAGCCCGCTCGGCCCCGTGCCGCGGGCGATCTCGCGCCGCGCGCGCCGCCGGGCGCGGCGCTGCGGATCGGTAA
>JACCXP010000056.1 GCA_013696905.1 Thermoleophilaceae bacterium | reverse complement strand
CGGCGTGATCGCGATCTTCTGCGGCAAGCTGCTCGCCGGCGAGCGCCCGACGATCTTCGGCGACGGGCATCAGACGCGCGACTACGTCTACGTCGGCGACGTCGTCGAGGCGAACCTGGCCGCCGCCGCGAGCGATGCCGTCGGGGCGCTCAACATCGGCACCGGCGTGGAAACCTCGGTGCTCGACATCGTCGAGGTGCTGCGAGCGCTCGGCGACGAGCCCTTCGACGCCGAGCACGCCGAGGCGCGCCCAGGCGAGGTCCGCCACAACGCGCTCGACCCGTCAAGGGCGCGCGAGGAGCTTGGCTGGCAGGGCAAGGTGTCTGTTCGCGAAGGCCTCGAGCGCACGCTCGCGTCGCTGCGGTAGGGGTCGCCACGCCCTACGAGCGGGTTACCGTCTGAGCATGGAGATCGCCCTGCTGAGCGCCGTGACATTGCTGCTGCTGGGAGCCGGGCTCGGTGCGCTCGCCTGGGTTCATGGCTGGAGCGTCGAGCGCCTCTCGCGCCCGCTACGTGCGGCCGCGACGGAGGCGGGAGAGCGCACGGCGGATCTCGTCGCGGACTTTCGCGACTGGCTGCGCCTCGGCCGCTGAGCCGCTCGTTTTTCCCGCAAACGAGGGCTTTTGGCGGCCCCCCTCAGCACCTCCGACCGCGTACAATGAGTGGAGCGGTTCCGGCTCTTTTCCGTCCGACGCGCGGCGGATAGTCCTCAGCCCTCGCGACAGTCGGTCGCTGAGGCACAAGAGACCGAAACCGCTCAAGGGAGAACCATGTCGAGCCACCTCACCGCAGCCGAGAGCAGCACCACCCCCACGGGGCAGGGCCTGTCCTTCGCGCGGCACTTCACGGAGGCCGGCGTGCACCCGTTCGAGCGCCTCGACTGGCAGGTCCGCGACGCCGTCATCGGCGATCCCGCGAGCCCCGCCTTCGTGCAGCGGGACGTCGAGTTCCCGGCCAACTGGTCGCAGAACGCCGCCAACATCGTCGCCCAGAAGTACTTCCGCGGCAACCCCGACACGCCCGAGCGCGAGCGCTCGGTCAAGCAGATGGTCGCGCGCGTCGCCGGCAGGATCGCCGAGGCCGGGCGTGCGGGCGGCTACTTCGCGAGCGACGCCGACGCGGAGGCGTTCGAGGCGGAGCTCACGCACCTGCTCGTCAACCAGATGGCGGCGTTCAACTCGCCCGTCTGGTTCAACGTCGGCTGGAAGGACGCGGGGCAGGAGCAGGCCTCGGCGTGCTTCATCCTCTCGGTCGAGGACGACATGCGCTCGATCCTCGAGTGGAACACCGAGGAGGGGCTCATCTTCCAGGGCGGCTCCGGATCGGGGGTCAACCTGTCGAACATCCGCGGCTCGATGGAGAGGCTCTCGAAGGGCGGCACGGCGTTCGGCCCCGTCTCGTTCATGCGCGGCGCCGACTCGTGGGCGGGATCGATCAAGTCCGGCGGCGGCACCCGTCGAGCGGCCAAGATGGTCGTGCTCGACGCCGACCACCCCGACATCCGCGCCTTCATCTGGTCGAAGGCAAAGGAGGAGGACAAGGCAGCCGCCTTGCGCGCCGCCGGGTTCGACATGTCGATCGACGGCGAGGGCTTCCACTCGATCCAGTACCAGAACGCGAACAACTCGGTACGACTGAGCGACGACTTCATGCGCGCGGTCGCAGACGATGACGACTGGGACCTGATCGCGCGCACCACCGGCGAGCCGGTCGAGACGGTCAAGGCGCGCGACCTGATGCGCGAGATCGCGGAGGCCGCCTGGCGCTGCGCCGATCCGGGCGTCCAGTACGACACGACGATCAACGACTGGCACACGACGCCCGGCGACGGCCGGATCACCGCGTCGAACCCGTGCTCGGAGTTCCTCTCGAACGACAACACCGCCTGCAACCTCGCCTCGATCAACCTCATGAAGTACCGCGAGGAGGACGGCTCGTTCAACGTCGCGGACTTCGGGGCGTCGGTCGACACGCTGATCCTGGCGCAGGAGATCATCGTCGGCTTCTCCTCGTACCCGACCGAGAAGATCGCGGCGAACGCGCGCAGGCTGCGCCAGCTCGGCCTCGGCTACGCCAACCTCGGCGCGCTGCTGATGTCGAACGGCATGCCCTACGACTCCGACGACGGCCGTGCGCTCGCCGCGTCGATCACGGCGCTGATGACCGGTCGGGCCTACCGCCAGTCGGCGCTGGTCGCCGCGGCGATGGGCCCATACGACGGCTACGCCGACAACCGCGAGCCCCACAACCGCGTGATGGAGATGCACCGCTCGGCCGCGCGCGAGCAGCTCGACGACGGCGCGGTCGCGCAGGCGGCCAAGGCCTCGTGGGACGACGCCGTGTCGCTCGGCGAGCGCAACGGCTTCCGCAATGCGCAGGCGAGCGTGCTCGCACCTACAGGCACGATCTCGTTCCTGATGGACTGCGACACGACGGGCATCGAGCCCGACTTCTCACTGGTCAAGTTCAAGGAGCTCGTCGGCGGTGGTCACATGACGATCGTCAACGGCACCGTGCCGCGAGCGCTCAAGACGCTCGGCTACTCCGAGGAGCAGATCGAGCAGATCGAGGCTCACATCAACGAGCGCGCGACGATCGTCGGCGCGCCCGCCCTGGCCGCGGAGCACATGTCGGTGTTCGACGTCGCCGTCGGCGAGCGCGCGATCTCGCACATCGGCCACATCAAGATGATGGGAGCGGTGCAGCCGTTCGTGAGCGGCGCGATATCGAAGACCGTGAACCTGCCGGCCGACTCGTCGGTCGAGGACATCGCCGACGCCTACACCGAGGCTTGGCGCGAGGGCATCAAGGCGCTCGCGATCTACCGCGACGGCTCGAAGACCGCGCAGGCGCTGCGCACCGACGCCCAGGACTCAGACGACGCCGATGCCGAGGAGGCGCGCGCCGCGGTCGCGGACCCCGTGCCCAAGCGCCGGCGCATGCCGCGCGAGCGCCAGTCGCTGACGCACAAGTTCTCGATCGGCGGGCATGAGGGCTACATCACCGCCGGCATGTACGAGGACGGCACGCTCGGCGAGATCTTCCTGACCGACATCGGCAAGGAGGGCTCGACGCTGCGCGGGATGATGAACGCGTTCGCGACCTCGATCTCGATCGCGCTCCAGTACGGCGTGCCGCTCGAGACGCTCGTGCAGAAGTTCGCCTACATGCGCTTCGACCCCGAGGGGATCACCGGCAACCCGGAGATCCCGTTCGCGAAGTCGATGCCCGACTACATCATGCGCTGGCTCGCGTCGCGCTTCCTCGGCGCCGACGTGCAGGAGGAGCTCGGGATCCTCACGCCCGAGGTGCGCGCGCGCAAGGCAGCTCAGGAGGCGCTGATGCGCGGCGACACCGCAGGGGCGGTCGAGACCAACGGCGGCGCCTCTAACGGCGGCGGCAACGGCCACGGCAAGGCCGTCGAGACGAAGGGCGAGACCTCACAGCCCGCCAAGACGCGCGCCGCGGCCGAGGCCTTCACCGACGAGCCGCCGGTGCTCCCGGCCCGCATGCAGGGCCTCGACCTCGGGCCGGCCTGTGCCCAGTGCGGCGGAATGATGCAGCGCACCGGCTCTTGCTACACGTGCTCGAGCTGCGGGAACAACACGGGCTGCGGGTAGCGAGGCGCTAGTCGCACTCCGGCAGCAGCCTAAAGCCCGACCGCGCCGCCGCCGCGCGCAGGCCGGAGTCGAAGCATGCGAACGTCTGGCAGTCGGGCTCGGCGCGTCGCGCCGTGATGGCGCTGGCGAGCTGAACCGCGTCGTAGGCCCCCAGTGGGTGAACCGCCACGAGGTCGGCCGCTGCCTCGAGGACCCCGGCGGTGGCGGCCACCGCGACGAGTCGAGGCGGCTCGCCGCTCTCTGAGCCGCCGTAGTCGACCTCGAAGGCTCGAGTCAGTCGGGACGCATCGGCTACCAGCAGTTCGCCCAGACGCTGCTTGCGCCACAGCGCCGCGGGCACCTCGACGCGCGCGATCGCCGAGACGACCAGCGCATCGACGGCCCTCACCGCTTCATGGCCGTCCTCGTCCGCGTAGAGCTTCACCACAGCCGACGAGTCGGCGAACGCGATCAGTCGCGTCCCTCGCTGACGAGGTCGGCTAGCGACGACTCGCCGCGCCCTGCGGCCGCTCGTGCCAGTGC
>JACCXP010000307.1 GCA_013696905.1 Thermoleophilaceae bacterium | reverse complement strand
CTCCTGCGGGGCGCGGGCGCCGGCCTGATCGCGGCGCTCCTGTTCGCGGTCGCGCTCGGTGCCCCCAGCCGTCTCGCCGCCCTGATGCCGGCGGCCGCGGTCGGGAGTCTCTGGGCGTGGCTTGCGACCGGCCTCGCCTTCGGCATCGGCTACGGGCTGCTCTACCCGCGGCTCACAGGCAGCCCTGGCGCCGCACTCACGCGCGGCATGACCTACGGCTTCGTGTGGTGGGTGGTCGTGGCGCTCACGCTCGTGCCGCTGGTCGACGGCGCGGGCCTTGCTTGGTCGCTCGATGCGGCGCGCGGCGAGTTCGCCGCCTTTCCCGGCTGCCTGCTGCTCGGCGCGGCGGTCGGCCTCCTCTACCGCTGGCTCGACGGGCTGCGCCGGCTCCTCTTCGTCCAGGATGTGCGGGCGATCGAGCACGAGAGCGCCGGCGCCCGTGGGCTTCGAGCGCTCGGGCGCGGTGCCCTCGGTGGCCTCCTCGGCGGGCTCGTCTTCACCGTCGTGATGGTCCAGATCGGCTTCCTGCCGACCGTCGCTCAGCTCGTCGGGTCGAGCTCCGTCGGGGTCGGCCTGGCGATTCACCTCCTGATCGCCGACTTGATCGGCGCGTCCTACGGGCTGCTCTTTCGCCGCCAGAGCTTCGACGTAAGCTCTGCCCTCGGGTGGGGCGTTGCCTACGGCCTGCTGTGGTGGCTGCTCGGTCCGCTGACGCTGCTCCCGATCCTGCTCGGGGCACCGCCGCAGTGGACGCTGGCCGCCGCCGCGGCCACCTTCCCGAGCCTCGTCGGCCACCTCGCCTACGGGGCCGCGCTCGGCGTCGCCTTCTACCGCCTCGAGGCGCGCTACAGCCCATGGTGGCTGACGCGCAACGAGATCGAGGCCGAGCGCGCCGAGCGGCGCAGGGAGCAGGTCTTCGGCTCGGCGCCGGCGCTCTGGGCCGTGATCGCGATGTTCGCGGTCACGGTGCCCCTGCTGCTCGGCCAGTGACTCGACGGACCCGCCCGGGCGAACACGCGCGTGTGCCCAGGTGATACAACAACGCGCGTGCCAGGCGTGATCGCCTTCGACGTCAACGAGACGCTGCTCGACCTGAGCGCGCTCGACCCGCTGTTCGAGCGCGCGTTCGGCGACGCCTCGCTGCGGCCGCTGTGGTTCGCGCAGATGCTCCAGCTCGCCTTTGTCGGCGTGATCACCGGCAACTACATCGACTTCGGCACGGCGCAGCGCGCCGCGCTGACGATGGTCGCGCAACGGACCGGCACCGACCTCGAGGAGCAGGACGCCGACGAGATCGTCGGCGCGATGAGCAGCCTGCCCCCTCATCCCGAGGTTCGGGAGGCGCTTCAGAGGCTGCACGAGGCGGGCCTGCGACTGGCGGCGTTCACGAACTCGACGCGTGAGGTCGCCGAGGCACAGATCTCGAACGCGGGCCTTCGCGATCTGTTCGAACAGGTGCTCTCGGCCGACGAGGTCAAGCGGCTCAAGCCCGCGCCCGAGCCCTACCGCATGGTCGCCGAGCGCTTCTCTACGCATGTCGCCGAGGTGCGCCTGGTGGCCGCTCACGCCTGGGACGTGGCCGGCGCGCTGGCCGCGGGCTGCGCCGCCGCCTTCGTCGAGCGCCCCGGGATGGTGCTCAGCCCGATCGGCGCCCAGCCCGACGTGGTCGGGGCCGACCTTGGCGAGGTTGCCGAGCGCATCCTTGCGGTCGACGCGCCGCGCTGATCTCGCGCGCGGGCGGACCTAGCGGGGATCCAGCAGCTGCAGCTCGCCGCGCGCCCGGCCGGCGACGAACACCCGCCCGGTGGCCTCGTCGACGGCGACGGTGTTCGGCTGCCGAACGGTGGGGTAGGAGCGAACGCGCGTCGGAGCGCGCTTGCCGAGGCGGAACTCGACGACGCGGTTGAAGGCCGTCTGCGTCACCCACAGGCGACCGCGGCGGCGGTCGAGCGCGATGCCGTAGGGCGCGCCGGGCACGTTTGCGCGGTCGAAGATGTGCGGTCGCGGACCGGCGCCGAACGAGAGCAGCGCGTCGCCGCGGGTATCGGTCACGAAGAAGCGCCGTCCGGGCGCGGCGACGATGTGGGTCGGCCCGATTCCGGCCCCGGTGCGTCCGAGCGAACGCAGGGTGCGCCCGTCGTAGACCTCGAGCGCGTTCGAGCGCACGGCGATCACCCCCACGCGCCCGTCGGGGAGCGCGGCCAGCCCGCCGGGCTGCACCGGCGCGGGCAGCGAGCGCACCATCCGTCCTCGCTCGACCACCGACACGCTGTCGCCGAACTCGTTGGCGACGAAGAACCGCCTGCCCGCGGCGGTGGCGTCGTGGGGGAAGCGCCCGACGGGCACGGTCGTCGCCCTGCCACTCGGAAGCGCCACCTGCACGAGCGCGTTCGCGCGCTCGGCCGGGACGAGCACGGGCCCCCCTGGGCGAGCAAGCTGCAGGTGGCGCGGTGACTCGGCGATTCGCACCCGCCGCACGACTCGGCCGGAGCGCCCGTCCACGAGCACGAGGCGATCGGGGTCGCGCAGGCCCACGGCCACCAGGTGCGTACGCGGGTCGGCGGCGATGCCCTCGGGCATCCCAGCGAGCGACAGGACCCGCCCGGCGGGGCGCTCGCGCAGTGGCGGCGACACGGCGGGCTCGGCCGGCGGGGGCAGCTCCGTCGCCGATCCGCACCCGCTGAGGACCAGCGCCAGCGCGACGACCGTGCGGGACGGTCTCGGCCCCACGAGGCGCTCAGGCGGCTTCGCGATCGCCCGCCACAAGCGCGTCGAGGACCGCCGCGAAGCGCGATCCGGGGCACGCGGCAGCAACTGTGCGTGCGTCCTCGATCGTGTCCACGTCACGCAGCTCCGGCAGCTCCTCCCACTCGAGGCCGAGCGCGCTCAGCCGCCGGCGCTGCGCAGCAACGGTCTCTGCCGAGCTCATCGGCACTCCTTCGAACACGCGCGCGTCTGCCCGACGCAGGCCGATCGCCCAGTAGCCGCCGTCGGGGGCCGCGCCGAGCACGACGTCGCTCGCGCGGCGGCGAAGCCTCGCCAGCGAGTGCTCGAGCAGGGCCGGGTCGAGCTGGGGCGTGTCCATCCCGACGAGCAGCGCGGGCCCGCCGATGTCGTCGAAGGCGCCGGCCAGCCGCTCGCCGAGGCCTCCAGCGCGCTGAGGGATCACCTCGAAGCCGTTCGGCAGCCAGTCACCGGGCTCGCCGTCGAGCGCCAGCACGCGACGCGAGACAGGGGTTGCGAGCACGGCGGCGAGCGTGTCGGAGAGGGCAGCCGCGGCGAGCTTCGCGGCCTCGTCGAACGTGCACGGCGGACAAAGTCGGGTCTTCGACCGCCCGGCAACCGGCGCCTTTGCCAGCACGATCAGCGCCGTATCGCTCACCGCAACGCAGCGGCCATGTCGCGCACCGCTCGCGCGGTGCCGCGCACGGTGCCCGTGACCTTCGAGCGTCCGGAGCGGGCTCTGTATGTGACCGGCACCTCCTCAACTCGCCAGCCCTCAGCGGCCGCCCGCAGCACCATCTCGAGCGGCCAGCCGAAGCGGCGGTCGCGGATGCCGAGCGCCAGCAGCTCGGCCCGTCCGGCGGCGCGCATCGGACCGAGGTCGCGCAACGGCGCGCCGGTGCGCCGGCGCAGCTCGAGCACGAGCGCGGCGTTGAGCACGCGAGCGTGGAGCGGCCACGCGCCCGGCTCGGGACGGCGGCGCCCGAGGACGAGGTCGGCTCTACCGGCGGCGGCGGGCTCGACGACGAGCGGCAGCTCGGCGGGATCGAGCGAGCCGTCGCAGTCCATGAAGCACACGAGGTCATCGGTTGCCGCGCGCAGGCCCGCGAAGCACGCCGCGCCAAACCCCGGCCGCGGCTCGCTGACGACACGAGCATCCAGCCTGCTCGCGATTTCGGCGGAGCCATCCGAGGACCCGTTGTCCACCACGATCGGCGTGTAACCGGCCGGCATGCGCGCGAGCACCCAGGGGATCGCCTCGGCCTCGTCGAGCACTGGGAGGACCACGTCGGGCACGCGGGCGACGGTAGCGCCCCCGCGGCCGACGCGACCGACATGGGGATGAGAGATCAACCTCTACCCTCGCCGGCGTGGAACCGGCCCAGCTGAGCGCGAGCTCCCCTCGACGGGCGGCGCCGCCCGAGCCCGGGCCGCCCCGGCGCGCGTCGCGGCGGCTGCCGGCGCTCGTCAGCGCGGTCATCGCGATCACGGTGATCGTCGGGCTCGTGGTCACGCTGCTCGCCCCACCGCGCGCCTTTGGCTCCTGGCTCGGCGCGCCCCTCCCCCCGTTCTTCGCCTTTTGGCGCCCCGCGTTCGGCCTCTGGACGGTCGTGGCGGCGCT
>JACCXP010000261.1 GCA_013696905.1 Thermoleophilaceae bacterium | reverse complement strand
GGGCGAACGACGGAAACGCAAACACCCACTGGAGCTCCGACCTCACCGACCGCCAGCCCTACTGGCAGGTGGACCTCGGCGGCGCGCGGGCGGTCGACGCCGTCACGCTCACGTGGGGGCGCGCTCTACCCCGACAATCTCCGGATCGCCACGTCGCTAGACGGCGCTGCCTTCACGGAGGTCGCCACGGCCACGGGCGCGGGCGGCGGTCCCCCAGCGCGCCTCGCCTGGGGCTACAGCGCGCCGCCCGTGACCTGGCCGGAGCGCTCAGGGTCCCCGGGCGCCTCGGCCTCGGGCGCGCGCTGGCGGACGACCGGATTCTTCGCGGCGCCGACCTCGTCGAGGCGGCGAACGGGCGTCGAGTAGGGGGCGCCGCGGGCGATCTCGGGATCGCGCTTCGCCTCCTCGAGCACCTCGCGCACGATCCGCGCGAAGTCGTCGAGCGTCTCCTTGGTCTCGGTCTCGGTCGGCTCGATCAGCATCGCCTCGTCCACGAGCAGCGGGAAGTAGACCGTCGGCGGGTGCACCCGGTGGTCGAGCAGGCGCTTGGCGATGTCGAGCGTCTTGATTCCGAGCTCGCGCTTGGCCCCGCGCCCCGAGAGCACGAACTCGTGCATGCAGACGCGGTCGAAGCCTACGGGCAAGTACCCCGCGATCCCGTCCTCGGCGAGCAGTGCGCGCAGGTAGTTGGCGTTCAAGACGGCGGTCTCAGAGACGTCGCGCAGCCCGTCGCCGCCGACCGAGCAGATGTACGCGTACGAGCGCACGAAGACGCCGAAGTTGCCTTGGAAGCCGCGCAGGCGCCCGATCGACTTCGGCCGCTCGTAGTCGAGGTCGTACACCGGGCCCTCGCCGTTCGCGGGCGGGCGCTCGACCACCTGCGGGCGCGGCAGGTACGGCTCGATGCGGTCTGAGACCGCGATCGGCCCGGCGCCGGGACCGCCGCCGCCGTGGGGCTGGGTGAACGACTTGTGCAGGTTGAAGTGGACGATGTCGAAGCCCATGTCGCCGGGCCTCGATATCCCCATCACGGCGTTCAGGTTCGCGCCGTCGTAGTAGAGCGTCCCCCCCACCCCGTGCACGATCTCGGCGATCTCCTCGATGTTCTGATCGAAGAGCCCGAGCGTGTTCGGGTTCGTGAGCATCAGGCAGGCGACCTGGTCGTCGGCCTTCGAGCGCAGGTCGTCGACGTCGACCCCACCGTCAGCCGCCGTGCCGACCTTGACGACGTCGTAGCCCGCCATCTTCACCGTCGCCGGGTTGGTGCCGTGGGCCGTGTCGGGCGTCAGCACCTTCGTGCGCCGGTCGCCGCGGTCCTCGTGGTAGGCGCGCGTGAGCAGAAGCCCCGCGAGCTCCCCGTGCGAGCCCGCGCTCGGCTGGAGCGACACGTGCGGGAGGCCCGAGACCTCCGACAGCGCGCGCTGGAGGCGCCACATCAGCTCGAGCGCGCCCTGCGCGTGCTCGGGGTCCTGGAGCGGGTGCAGGCGGGCGTGACCCGGATAGGCCGCCACGCGCTCGTTGACCTTCGGGTTGTGCTTCATCGTGCACGACCCGAGCGGATAGAAGCCCGTGTCGAGGTCGAAGTTCTTCTTCGAGAGGTTGTTGTAGTGGCGCACGATCTCGGGCTCTGAGACCTCGGGCAGCGCGGGCGGCTCGGCGCGGATCGCGCTCGCCGGGAGCAGGTCGGAGACGGCGAGCTTGGGGACGTCCGAGGCCGGCGCGACGAACGCGCGCCGTCCGCCCTGCGAGCGCTCGAAGATCGTGACCGTGTCGGGGCGCTCGGGCACGAGCGTCGCGTCGGTCACGCCGCCACCCCCTCGCGCGCGCCGGCGGCGATCTGTGCCAGCCGGTCGATGTCCGAGCGCGTGCGCCGCTCGGTGATCGCCACCAGCAGGCCGTCCTCGTACTCCGGGTAGTCGCGCCCGAGCCGGTAGCCGGGGTTGATCCCCGCGGCGCGGGCCTCGGCGAAGAGCGCGTCGAGGTCGGGCACGCGAACGGCGAACTCGCGCACGACCGGGCCGGGGTTGATCGTCTCGAGCGCGAGCGCCTCGCGCGCGTAGTGGGTGCGGCGGAGCATCAGCTCGCCTAGCTCGACCAGCCCGCGGCGCCCGAGCCACGACAGGTAGATCACCCCGGCGAGGGCGTTCAGTGCCTGCGAGGTGCAGATGTTGTGGGTCGCCTTCTCGCGGCGGATGTGCTGCTCGCGGGTCTGCAGCGTGAGCACGAAACCGCGCCGCCCGTCGGCGTCCACGGTCTCGCCGGCGATCCGCCCCGGCATCTTGCGGATGTGTCGCTCGGTCGCGGCATAGAAGCCGAACGACGGCCCGCCGTAGTCGAGCCGGTTCCCGAGCGTCTGGCCCTCTCCGACTGCGATGTCGACCCCGAGCTCGCCAGGCGGCTTCAGGATCCCGAGCGTGAGCGGGTCGACCGCGCACACGAGCAGGGCGCCTGTGCGCTTGGCCGCCTCCGCGAGCGGGCCGAGATCCTCCACCGTGCCGAGGAAGCTCGGCTGCTGGAGGAAGACGGCGGCTGTGTCGTCGTCGACCGCCGCCGCGAGCGCCTCGATGTCCGTGACCCCCTGCTCGTCGAGCGCGACCTCCTCGACGCTCGTCCCGAAGCCGGCTGAGTAGGTGCGAAGCGCCTCGCGCGAGTGCGGATGTACGCCGCGCGATACGACGAACTTCGTGCGCTTGTTCTCGAGCACGGCGAGGTATCCGGCCGAGGCGACCGAGGAGGGCCCCTCGTACATCGAGGCGTTCGAGACGGGCAGCCCCGTGAGCTCGGAGATCGCGGTCTGGAACTCGAACATCACCTGCAGCCCGCCCTGGGAGATCTCCGGCTGGTATGGGGTGTAGGGGGTCAGGAACTCCGAGCGCTGCGTGATCGAGTCGATCAGCGCAGGCACGTAGTGGTCGTACATCCCGGCGCCGAGGAAGGTGATCTCGGCGTCCGCGTGGCGATTGCGCGCGGCGAGCGCCGCCAGGTGGTCGGTCACCTCCTGCTCGGCCATGCCGGCCGGCAGGTCGAGCGGGCGGCCGAGGCGCACGCCGGCTGGGATCGCCTCGAACAGCTCGTCGAGCGAGCCAACCCCGATCCGCTCGAGCATCGCGGCGCGGTCCGAGTCGGTGGTGGCTGTGTAGCGGGTCATGTCAGTCGGCCTTCAGCATGTCCTGGTACGCGGCGGCGTCCATCAGGGATTCGACCTCGGCGGGATCGCTCAGCCGGACCTTGACCATCCAGCCCTCACCGTAGGGATCCTCGTTGACCTTGTCGGGGGAGTCCCCGAGCGCCTCGTTGACCTCCACGATCTCGCCGGAGAGTGGCGAGAACACATCCGAGACCGCCTTGACCGACTCGACCTCCGCATAGGGATCGCCTGAGGCGACCGTCTTTCCGACCTCGGGCGGGTCGAAGAAGACGACCTCGCCGAGGGTGTCCTGCGCGTACCAGGTGATCCCGAAGGTCGCGTGCTCGCCCTCGATCCGGGCCCAGTCGTGCTCGCGGTGGTAGCGAAGGTCGTCGGGGTAGCTCTCCGAGGCGGCCAGGGTCAGTCCTTTCGATAGAGGGGCTTGCCGCGCACCTCGGCCGCGCGCATGCGACCGCGGACGTCGACCTCGATCGGCGTGCCGGGGGCGGCGGAGCGCTTCGGCACGTAGGCCATTCCGATGCCGATGCCTAGGCACGGCGAGAGCGTGCCGCTCGTGACGACGCCGGCCTGCTCGCCCGCGATCCGGACGGGGTTCCCGGGCCGCGGGATGCCGGGACCCGAGAAGGCGAAGGGCACGAGCACGTCGGTCGGCTCCGCCGCGCGCAGCGCGTCTGAGCCGATGAATCCCGTCTCGAGCTTGCAGCACCAGCCGAGCCCCGCCTCGAGCGGCGTGCGCTCCTCGGAGAGGTCGTTGCCGTAGAGGTGAAAGCAGACCTCGAGCCGCAGCGTGTCGCGCGCGCCGAGCCCGACCGGCGCTGCGCCGTCCGCCGTCAGAGCGTCCCAGACCGCCGGCGCGCCCGCGGGCGCCGTCAGCAGCTCGACGCCGTCCTCGCCCGTGTAGCCCGTGCCGCAGACGAGGCACTCGACGCCGGCCACGCGCGCGCGGGCGGTGCGCATGCGCGCGGGCGCCTCCCCGTCGAGATGGCGAGCGAGCAGCGAGCGCGCCTCGGGTCCCTGGAGGGCGAGCATCGCGTAGTCGTCGGCCGCGTCTCGAACGGTCACGTCGAATGGAGCGGATTGCTCGGCGAGCCAGGCGAAGTCGCGCTCGTGATTGGCGGCGTTGGTCACCGTGAGGTAGCTACGCCCGAGGTTGTAGGTGAAGAGGTCGTCGAGCACGCCGCCGTCCTCGCGACATAGAACCGAGTACTGCGCGCGCCCCGGCTCGATCCGGGAGACGTCGTTGGAGAGCACACGCTGGAGGAACGCCTCCGCGTCTGGGCCGCTCGTCTCGACCTGCCCCATGTGCGAGACGTCGAACACGCCGGCGCGCGTGCGCACGGCGACGTGCTCGGGCCCGATGCCCTCGTACTGCACCGGCATCTCCCAGCCCGCGAAGGGAATCAAGCGAGCCCCCGCCGCGGCGTGACGGTCGTGCAGCGGGCTGCGGCGGAGGGTGTCGGCGGTGGGGGCCAAGGACCCCTGAGCCTATCCGAGCAGCTGAGAGCAGAGCAGGTCGCCGAGCCACTCCTCGTAGCGCTCAGGCGCCCAGCCGCGGTCGCCCGCCAGCAGCCAGTACATGCTGGGGTGGTTGAGCGCCCACAGGACGTCGGTGGCGGCGGCCACGTCGAGCCCGGCTCTCAGCGCGCCCTTGGCCTCGAGCGACTGCACGATCGCCCGCTGGTTGGCGTGGAACTCAGCCTGGATACGCGCCCACAGCGCGTCGATCTCGGGCTCGCCGGACGCGGCGCTTCGGATTACCTCCATCAGCGCACCGGCGCGGGCCTTGACCATGCGGGAGTTGCGCATGTTCAGGCGCAGCTGCCGTGCGGGGTCGGGCTGCTCGAGGACCTCTCGGAACCAGGGCTGCTCGCCGACGGGGACGCTGGCCTCGTCGCCGCGTAGAAGCAGGTGCCAGAGCGCGCGCAGCAGCCCGCTCTTGGTCTCGAAGGCCAGGTACACGGTCTTCAGCGACACCCCGGCGGTGGACGCGATCGCCGCCATCGAGGTCGCGGCGTATCCGTCGCGCTCGAACAGCTCCTGCGCGGCGGCGAGGATCTGCCGGCGGGTCGCGGCGGCCTGCTCGCGCCGCCGCGGAGAGTCGTAACGCCGGCGAGACTTGACACGCTCGGCCATTCGGCTACTCTAGCGCTGTATTCATTACATGAATTGTGTAGCTTAAAGAGGAGGAGCGGCCATGCCGACCTTGCAGCTCGAGCACGCCATCAAGGACTTCGACATGTGGAAGGCGGCGTTCGACCGCGATCCCATCGACCGACGCGGCCTGGGCGTGCGCCACCACCGCGTGTTCCGACCGCTCGACGACCCCAGCTACGTCGTGGTCGAGCTCGATTTCGACACGACGAGCGAGGCAGAGGCGTGCCGCGCCGCGCTCGGCGAGCTCTGGCGCTCGCGCGAGGCTGCGCCGGCTCTCGTCGGGAGTCCGCGCATACGGATCGTCGAGGCCGTGGAGAGCAGGGAGTACTGAGACGTCGAGGCAGCCAGCGGGCCGCGCGGCCTCGGGCGTGCGAACCTGAGCGAGTGCTCGAGACGCAAACCGGCAATTGGTCGCACGCTTTCGCGCGGCGGGCGCGCAATCGCGGCGACGCCGAGCTGACCGCCATCCTCGCCGGCGCACCCCCGGGAGTGCTGTCGATGATGGGCGGGTTCCCGAATCCGAGCACGTTCCCGACCGAGGTCCTCGACGAGATAGTCACGCGGCTCGTGCGCGACGACCCGGGCGCCGCACTCCAGTACACGGCAAGCGAGGGGATCCCGAGCGTGCGCGAGTACCTCCGCGACCGCCAGGAGCAGCTGCAGGGGCGGCGACCCGAGCTCCTTGAGCTGATCGTGACGAGCGGCGGCATGGAGGCGATCGCGCTCGCGTGCCAGAGCATGATCGACCCGGGTGACGCGATCGTCGTCGAGGCGCCGACCTACCTCGGCGCGCTGATGGCCTTCGCAGGCGCAGAGGCCGACGTCGATGGCATCCCGATGGACGCGGACGGGATGCAGGTCGAGGCGCTCGAGCAGCGGCTCGCGGCCGGCTTGCGCCCCAAGTTCGTCTATGTGATCCCGGAGTTCCAGAACCCGACGGGCCGGACCCTGTCGCTCGAGCGCCGCCAGGCGCTGGTCGAGCTCTGCCGGCGCAGCGGCGTGCTGGTGTTCGAGGACGTCGCCTACCGCGAGCTGTCCTACGACGGCACCGCGCTGCCGTCGCTGTGGTCGCTCGCGCCGGATGTGGTCATGCAGGCTGGGACGTTCTCGAAGACCTTCTGCCCCGGCGTGCGCCTCGGCTGGGCGGTCGGGCCGAGCGAGGTCATCGTCCAGATGGCGGCGGCGAAGCAGAACACCGACCAGTGCGCCGGTGGGCTCGGACAGCGGATGGTCGAGGAGTACGGCCGCGGCGGGCACTTCGAGCGCCAGATCCCGCTGGCGCGAGCGCTCTACGCCTCGCACTGGGAGGCGACCGAGCGGGCACTGACGCGCCATATGCCCCCCGGCTGCGCCTGGAGCACGCCGACCGGCGGCTTCTTCACCTGGGTGACGCTGCCGGCGCACGTCGACACGATCGAGCTGCGCGCGGCCGCCACCGCGGCGGGGGTTGCGTACGTGCCTGGATCGCCGTTCCACGTCGGCTCCGAGGGCCGCAACGAGCTGCGACTGTCGTTCAGCAACCTCGCGGAGCCGGAGCTCGAGCTCGCCGTCGAGCGGCTGGCCGGCGTCGTCGAAGCGAGCGCGGGTCGCGGCTAGGCCGCGTTCGAGTCGGGCTCCATCAGGCCGAAGGTGTTGCCCTCGGTGTCGGTGAGGTAGGCGAGCCAGCCCATGCCAGGGACGGCCATCCGCGGCGCCACGACCGTCGCACCGGCGGCCGTCGCCCGCTCTACGGTCGAATCGAGGTCGTCGACCCCGACGGTGTTCACCGTCGTCGCCTCCGGGCCCTGAGGACGCATGATGCCGCCGTTGATGCCGGGCTCGTCCTCCTCGCCGGTCGTCACGAGCCAGTATTCGACCGGTCCCTCCCACTTCTCGATCGTCCAGCCGAACACATCGGTGTAGAAGCGGGCCGCGCGCTCCGGGTCCGCGGCGGGCAGCTCGAAGTGGACTGGGCGGGGCATGGCGCCTCCTTCGGCACAGGGCGAATGTGTCGCATGGACCCTAGCGCGCTCGCCGCTGCCCGCCGACGCCTTGACTGCGCTCGGCATACGATGGGATCGTGGCAATCGTGCGCGTCCGCGGCCCCCTCAGGCAGCTCGCCGGCGGCTGCTCGGAGCACGCGATCGAAGGCGCCACGGTGGCTGAGCTCCTGCGCGAGCTCGAGCGAGACAACCCCGCGATGGGCGGCTGGATCCTCGACGAGCGCGGGCTCGTGCGTCGGCACATCAACGTGTTCGTGAACGGCGAGCGCCGCGGGGCGGAGGCCGCGGTCGACCCCGCTGACCGCATCGACGTCCTGCCGGCGATCTCAGGAGGAATGACACCGAGATGACGGAGCTTCTCGTCGGGACCCGCAAGGGGCTGTTCGCGCTCGTGGGAGAGCCGGGCGGGAAGTTCGACGTGGCGGCGCGTGCGTTCGCGGGGGAGCCGGTCGAGTACGCGATGCGCGACCCGCGCAGCGGCCGTCTGATCGCGTCGGTGACCTCGGCCTTCTACGGCCCCAAGCTGTGGTACGCCGAGGACCCGTCGGGGGCGTGGGAGCAGGCGGACGGCGTCGCGCTCCCCGAGGACGGCGGTGCGGCGCTCGAGCGAATCTGGGTGATCGTCGCGGGCGAGAGCGAGGGGTCGCTGTACGCGGGCGGCGATCCGGGCGTGCTCTTCGAGAGCGGCGACGGTGGCGCCACTTGGGAGCTGAACCACGCGCTTTGGGAGCACCCCACGCGCGAGTCATGGCAAGCCGGCGGCGGGGGCCTGTGCCTGCACTCGATCGTGCCGTGGCCCGGCGATCCCGACCGCCTCGCGCTCGCGATCTCCGCCGCGGGGGTCTGGCTGACCGAGGACGGCGGGGAGACGTGGCGGCAGGGCAACAAGGGCCTCGTCGCGCGCTACGTGCCGGAGGAGGCGCGTGAGGGAGCAACCGCCCTCTGCGTACACCGGCTACACCGCGCGCGGAGGCGGCCGGAGCGCCTGTTCCTGCAGTTCCACGGCGGGGTCTACCGCTCCGACGACTCGGGCGAGACGTGGGCGGACATCGGCGCCGGCCTGCCGTCGGACTTCGGCTTCCCGATGGTGCTTGACCCGGCAGACCCTGACAGCGCCTATGTGATCCCGCTGGAGGCCGATCTCGACCGGGTCACCCCAGACGGCCGCGTGCGCGTGTACGAGACCCGAGACGCGGGCGCCGGCTGGGCCGCACGCGGCGACGGCCTGCCCCAGCAGGACGCCTACCTGACGGTCCTCCGGCACGCGTTCGATCGGGCAGGCGACGGTGAGACGCTCGAGCTCTACTTCGGCGCCACCTCTGGAGACGTCTTCGGCTCGGGCGACGCAGGCGCGAGCTGGTTCGGCGCGGCGACCCGCCTGCCGCCCGTGCTCTCGGTGACGGCCAGCCGCTGAGGCGCGCCGGTTCGCGCTACGGCTGCTCCATGTAGATCAGCTCCCAGACGTGACCGTCGAGGTCCTGGAAGCTGCCGCCGTACATCGGGCCCTCGTCCATGCTCGGCTTCCACGGCTTCCCGCCCGCGGCGACCGCCTTCGCGATCGTCTCGTCGACCTGCTCCCGGCTGTCGACCGAGAGGGCGGTGATCGCCTCCGTCGCGCTCGCGTCGGCGATGTCGCCGTTGATGAAGTCCCTGAAGCGCGCTTCCACGAGCAGCATGACGAAGATGTTCTCGTCGACGATCATGCACGCGGCGTCCTCGTCGGTGAAGTCGGGGTTGAACTCGAAGCCGAGGTCGCCGAAGAACGCGGTCGAGGCGTCGAGGTCCTTGACCGGCAGGTTCACGAAGATCATTCGCATCGAGGCTCAGTCCTTTCCGCGGTAGAGGTGAACGGTCAGCGGCGCGAACACCGCGGTCAGCGCGGCGGCCTCGGAGAGCACCAGCGCGAGCGCGCCTGCCGTGGCAACGCCCGCCATCAGGTCGCGCGTCGCGGTCACCAGATGCGAGATCGGGTTGACGCCGACAAACGCCTCCAGCGCGCCCGGAAGGGTGCTCGGGTCGACGAAGATGTTGCTCAGGAAGATCAGCGGGAAGAGCGTCATGAAGCCGGCGTTGAGCACGGCGCTCGGCGAGCGCATCAAGAGGCCGACCGTCGTGAAGACCCACGACAACCCGAACGCGAACACGATCACGAGCACCATCCCGGCGAGCACGCCGCCGACCCCGGCGGCGGGCCGAAAGCCCATCACTAGGCCGAGCAGCACGACGACCGTGGCCGCCAGCGCGTAGCGCACGGTGTCGCCGAGGACGGCGCCGACGAGCGGCGCCGGGCGCCAGATCGGCAGGGACCGGAAGCGATCGACGACGCCCTTGGTGATGTCCGTGTTCAGCGCGACGCCGGAGTAGACGCACGTGAAGAGGACCGTCTGCACGAGGATGCCTGGCAACAGGTACTGGAGGTACTGGCTCGTCGAGCCGGCGACCGCCCCGCCGAATAGGTAGGTGAACATCAGCAGGAAGAGCACCGGTGTGATCGTCACGTCGAGCAGTTGCTCCGGGACGTGCTTGACCTTGTACATGCCCCGCCAGCCGAAGGTCAGGGCGGCCGAGAGCGGCCCGGCGCGGGGCGGGCGGGCGCTGCGGGACAGTGCCGTGTGCAGCGCCGCGTCGGCCGCCTGCTGCGGGCGAGGCGCCTGCGTCGTGGGTGCGGTGCTCATGCTGCCTCCTCCTCGGCGGGGTGGCCGGTAAGCGCCAGGAAGACCTCGTCGAGGCTGGGTTGGGCGAGCGAGAAGCTGGCGAGCCCGAGGCCCGCGCGGGACAGCTCGGCAACGGCCTCCGACGCCCGTTCGGCGTCTTGGACCGGCACCGACAACGCGGCGGGATCGGCGTCCAGCTGCGCGTCTGTGTCGAGCGCGCGCGAAAGCATCCGTGCAGCCTCGGCGCGGTGCTCGGGGCCGAGCAGGCGGACGTGCAGAGCGCCCTGCCCGACGGACGCCTTGAGCCGGCCGGGCGTGCCCTCGGCGATGACCTTGCCGCGGTCGATTACGGCGATCCGATCGGCGAGCTGGTCGGCCTCGTCGAGGTACTGCGTGCACAGCAGGACGGTGGTGCCCCGGCCGACGAGTGCACGGACGATGTCCCACACCTCGTTGCGCGAGCGCGGGTCGAGGCCGGTCGTCGGCTCGTCGAGGAACATCAGCTCGGGCGTGACCACGATGCTCGCGGCGACGTCGAGCCGGCGCCGCATGCCGCCCGAGTAGTTCTTGACCAGGCGGCCGGCCGCTTCGCGGAGCCCGAACGCTGCGAGCAGCTCGTCGGCCCGTTCCCTGGCCTCCCTGGTCGAATACCCGAGCAGCCGCCCGAGCAGGATCAGGTTCTCGCGGCCGGTCAGGTCGTCGTCGACGGAGGCGAGCTGGCCGGTGAGGCTGACGAGCCCGCGCACCGC
Organism: Thermoleophilaceae bacterium; assembly: GCA_013696905.1. Classification (GTDB taxonomy): domain Bacteria; phylum Actinomycetota; class Thermoleophilia; order Solirubrobacterales; family Thermoleophilaceae; genus JACCXP01. Next base: position 527 of record JACCXP010000261.1, on the reverse strand, counting down.
GTCGGCCTCGGCGACGATGTCGTGCCCGAGCACGCGGGCGCTGCCGGCGTCTGGGCGCAAGAGAGTGGCGAGCATGCGAATCACCGTCGTCTTGCCGGCGCCGTTGGGGCCGAGGACGCCGTAGACGGCGCCGCGCGGCACGGCCAGGTCGACGCCGTCGACCGCGCGGGTCGTTCCGAAGCTCTTGACGAGGCCCGAGGCCTCGATGGCGAGGGTCGAGGGCACCCCGGCAGAGTAGACCGGTGGCTGGTCAGCGCCGGGGTGGCGGATCGAAGAACGCCCGAACCGTCCCTCGGGGCGCAAGCCACGGCTCGACCAGAGCCCGAGCCCGCTCGGGCTCGCGGTGGAAGAGCCCCACCCGCACGGCGAAGATCAAGTCGAAGCGGCGGTCGCCGAGGTCGAGGTCCTCGAGCGTCGCGACGAGGAACTCCGCCCTGCCCGCCTCGACGTGCCCGGCGTTGCGCCGCGCGGCCGCCTCGATCATCTTCGCCGACCGATCGACCGCGGTCAGCCGGCCTCCGTCGAGC
>JACCXP010000257.1 GCA_013696905.1 Thermoleophilaceae bacterium | reverse complement strand
TGGCGGGTGAGTGCGCGCGCAAGCTCGACCAGCGCCGCCGGCTCGGCATCGCCCGGCACGACGTCTGTCCCGAGCGCGCGGATCGCCCGGCGCGTAAGCGCGGCGGAGAGGGACAGGCGTCGGGCCTGGGCGGCGAGAGGGGAGTCGTCCTCCATGCTGTGCCCCGCATAGCATGCCGCCTGCCTTGGACGCGCCGCGAAACCTCACCCACAAGCTGCTCGAGTCCCATCTCACGGCGGGCTGCCTCGAGCCCGGCCAGGAGATCACGATCGCGCTCGACCAGGTCCTGGTCGAGGACGCCACCGGCACGATGACCGGGATGCAGTTCGAGGCGATGGACGTCGACCGCGTGCGCGTGCCGCTCGCCGTCATGTACGTCGATCACAACGTGCTCCAGCTCGACCACAAGAACATGGACGATCACCGCTACCTGCAGGCCTTTTGCGCCCGCTACGGGCTGTTCTACTCACGCCCCGGCAACGGCATCTCTCACTACGTGCACCTCGAGCGCTTCGCGCGGCCGGGCGCGACGCTGGTCGGCGCCGACTCGCACTCGACGATGGCGGGCGCCGCCGGAATGCTCGCGATCGGCGCCGGCGGCCTCGAGGTGGCGGTGGCGATGGCCGGCTTCGGCTTCACCTTCGAGTGCCCGAAGGTGGTGGGGGTCGAGCTGCGTGGCGAGCTGCCCGACTGGGTCGGCGCCAAGGACGTGATCCTCGAGCTCCTGCGCCGCCACGGCGTGCGCGGCGGGCGCGGGCGGATCTTCGAGTTCTTCGGCGAGGGGGTCGCCACGCTGACGGCCACCGAGCGCGCGACGATCTGCAACATGATCGTCGAGACCGGCGCCACGACGGCGGTCTTCCCGAGCGACGATCGGCTGCGCGAGTGGCTCGAGGCCCAGGAGCGCCCAGGCGACTTCGAGGCGCTCGCGGCCGACGCCGGCGCCCTCTACGACGAGACCGAGGAGATCGACCTCTCCCAGCTCGAGCCGCTGATCGCGCGGCCCTCGTCGCCCGGCGACGTCGTGGCGGTGACCGACCTCGCCGGCACGCGCACCGCGCAGGTCTGCGTCGGCTCGTCGGTCAACTCGTCGTTCGAGGACCTCGCGCTCGTCGCGGGCGTGCTGCGCTACGGAATAGTCGATCCGGGCCTCCAGCTCACCGTCACTCCCGGGTCACGGCAGATCCTCGACACGATCTCGCGCGCCGGCGTCTACCAGGACCTCGTCGCCGCAGGGGCGCGCATGCTCGAGGCGATCTGCGGCCCCTGCATCGGCGTCGGCCAGGCGCCGTCGGCGGGCGAGCCCTCCGTGCGCACCTTCAACCGCAACTTCCCCGGGCGCAGCGGCACGCAGGGCGATCAGGTCTACCTCTGCTCGCCCGCCACCGCCGCCGCCACCGCCCTGAGCGGCGCGATCGCCGATCCCCGCGAGCTCGGCACTCCGCCGAAGATCGTCGCGGCCCCGAGCGACCCCGCGCTCGACGACCGCCAGATCATCTCCCCGCCGCCCGCGGGCGACTCAGCCCCGATCGAGCTGCCGCGGGGGCCGAACATCGTCGAGCCGCCCGAGGGCCGACCGCTCCCGGAGACGATCGAGGGGCGCGTGACGATCGTCGTCGAGGACGACGTCTCGACCGGCGACATGGCTCCCGACGGCGCGCTCGGCATGAGCCTGTGGTCGAACCCGCCGGAGTGCGCCAAGCACATGTTCCGCCGCCAGGACCCGGACTTTCACGACCGCGCTCTCGAGTGGGGCGGGGGGATCGTCGTCGGCGGGCACAACTACGGCCAGGGATCCTCGCGCGAGCAGGCGGCGCTCGCGGCGCTCCACCTGGGGATCGGCGCGGTCGTCGCCAAGTCGTTCGCGCGCATCCACCGGCGCAACCTCGTCGCGCTCGGGATCCTGCCGCTCGTCTTCGCCGACGAGGCCGACTACGACCGCGCGGAGCAGGGCCAGAGCTGGCGCGTCGAGCGGGCGCGGGAGGCGGTCGAGGCCGGGGAGAGCGACCTGCGCGCGCAGGTCGAGGGCCAGCAGCCGGTCGCGCTGCGCGCCGAGCTCTCAGACGGCGAGCGCAACGCTCTGCTCGCCGGCGGGCTGCTCAAGCTCGTGCGCGCGGGAGGGCTCGAGCCCGCCCGGCCCTGAGCCGGTCGCGCCGCGGCGGCTAGCTCTTCGCGGTCGAGCGCTTGCGCGAGGAGGATGAGCCCGACGTTGCCTTCGGCTTCGGCTTCGACTTCGGCTTCGCCTTGCCGTCGCCGTTGGCCGCACTCGAGGAGCGCGCCGGCTTCTTCGCCGTCTCGCCGTTCGAGCCCTGCGACGCCTGTTCGAGGCTCGCCTTGAGCGCGCTCATCAGGTCGGGCACCGGCTGCGCGGCCGGGCGCTCCTCGGCCACGACGACCTCCTCGCCCGCGAGCTTGCGCTCGATCAGCGCGAGCAGCTCG
>JACCXP010000247.1 GCA_013696905.1 Thermoleophilaceae bacterium | reverse complement strand
CGACGGACGCCCGCGCGCGGGTCCGAGCGGCCCCTGCCGGGGCTCGCTCGGCCACGAGGTCTGAGTCTCTGGCGCTCGCCACATGGCCTTCTTCGGCGTTCGCGCGGGGGGACTTGAAGGGGACCGGGTGCAGCCGTTCCTATCATCGGGCGCATGGCAGTGCTCCGCCGAGTGAGCGCCGCGGAGTGGCTCGTCCCCGGCGCGCTGACGGTTTACCTGTGCTTCAGTGCCGGCGGCTTCTTCCCCGGGGAGCCGGCGCTCGCCGCGCTCGCGCTCGCGCTGCTGCTGGTCCTGCGAGTCACCCTCGGCGAGGATCCGTTCGCCGGCTTTAGCCGTCCGCTCGCCGTGGCGACCGGCGGGCTCGCCCTGCTCGGCGTGTGGCAACTGGCCTCCTCGGCGTGGTCGGGTGCGCCGGCGCGCGCGTTGCTCGAGTTCGACCGCACGCTGCTCTACCTGCTCGCGCTCGTGGCGTTCGGGTGTGGCTCGCGCTCCTCCGAGCGGATGAGGAGGCTGGTGTGGGGGCTGGCGCTCGCGCTGAGCCTCGTGGCCGCCGTCGGCCTCGTCAGCCGCCTGCTTCCCGAGCTGTGGCCCACCCCCGCGAGCGTCTCCAACGAGCGGCTCTCGTATCCGCTCACCTACTGGAACGCCCTCGGCTTGGTCGCGGGGCTCGCGACCGTGCTGTGCCTGCACCTCGCGAGCAGCACGCGCGAGCCGCGCCCGGCGCGGGTGCTCGGCGCGGCCGCCGTGCCCGTGCTCGCAACGACGCTCTACTTCACCTTCTCGCGCGGGGCGATCGTCGCCGGGGCGCTCGGCCTCCTCGCCTACATGGTGGTCGGGCGTCCGCGGGCGCTGGTGCTGGGACTGATCGCCACGGTCGTCCCTGCGGCGCTCGCGGTGCGGGCGGGCTACGGCGCCGGACTGCTCGCGACGCCCGAGCCGACCACTCCTGCCGCGATTGTCCAGGGAGCGGACGTAGCCCGCACCGTGAGCCTCGCGGTGCTCGGCGCGGCGATCCTGCGGACGGCGATGTTGCCGCTCGACCGGCGTCTCGCCCGGCTTGAGATCGCGCGCCGCAGCGCGCGCCTGCTGACGGCCGCCGTGGTTGCGCTTGCGCTCGTTGTGGGCGTGGGTGGCGGGCTCGCCCTCGACGTCCCGGCGCGCGCGGCTGAGAGCCTCGAGCGGTTCGTGGCGGGCAACTCGCTCGAGGAGACGGGCGACACGCGCGACCGGCTGACCCAGTTCGGCAACAACGGGCGCATCTACCACTGGCGCGTGGCGCTCGAGGGCTTCGCGGAGCGCCGCGTGACCGGCTCGGGGGCAGGCACGTATCGCATGCTGTGGGCTCAGCGGCGCCCCTCGGACTTCACTGTGCAGGATGCCCACTCGCTCTATCTCGAGGTGCTGGCCGAGCTCGGCGTGGTGGGGATCGTGCTGCTCGCCACGGCGCTCGTTCCGGTCCTGGCGGCGCTCGCCATCCACGCGCGCGGGGGTGAGCGCGCGATCTACGCCGCCCCGCTGGGCGCGGCGCTTGCGTGGGCCGTGCACGCCGGCAACGACTGGGACTGGGAGATGACGGCCGTCACGGAGTGGCTCTTCTGCATCGGTGGCGTCGCGCTCGCGGCACCGCCCGGGCAGGGTGGGCTGCCGGCTCCGAGCCGCCGTACGCGACTGCTGGTCTCCCTCGGTGTCGCGCTGCTCGCGCTGACGCCGGCGCTCCTGGCCGTCTCCGAGCGACGGCTCGAGCGGAGCGTCGACGAGTTCCAGGCGGGGCGCTGCCCGGCGGCTGTGGATGCGGCGCTCGGCTCGCTCTCGGCCGTCAGCGTGCGCTCCGAGCCGTGGGAGATCCTCGGCTACTGCGACGTCCGGCTCGGCTCTCGCCGCCTGGCCGTGCAGGCGATGCAGAACGCCGTCCGGCGCGATCCCGGCAACTGGCAGTACCACTACGGACTCGCGCTCACACGCGCGGCGGCGGGCCTCGACCCGCGCCCCCAGCTGCGGCGTGCGCGCCGCCTCAACCCGCGCGAGGACGTGCTGCGCGAGGCGAGCCGGCGCTTTGACACCGCTTCGCGCCGGACGTGGGAGAGGCGGGCCGTGGCGGCCCGCCTCCCCTTGATCCAATGACGGCCCGGGCGCCTAGGCCCGACCGATGCTCGCTCGGGCCTAGAGGCCCTGCGGCATGCGACGGCGCAGAACGAGCCCGGTGGCCAGCAGCGCCAGGCCCGCGAGCAGCACGGGGATGGCGGCGAAGCCGGTGAACGGGAGCTGCTCGTCGCCGTCGGCTGCGACCTGCGCAGCCGGCTCGACGTCGTCAGCCGGATCGGCCTTGCGAGCCGGCGCGACCTCGTCCTCGGCCACCTCGCCGGCGACTTCGGACTGCGGACGATCGGGCACGAGGGTCGGCGTGGGTGCGGACTGCACCTGGCCGGCCGTGCCTGCCGCGGCGGGGACCGGGTTCTCGCCGGCCGGCACCGCGACGGTCGGCTCCTGCTTGCCGTACTGGGCGCGGCTTGCGCTCTGCTCGTCGGCGATGCCTGCGCCTCCCATGGCGCTGAGCAGCACTCCGACGACGAGCATGCTGGTGATAGCTAGACGTGACTTCACGACGATTCCTTTCTGTCGCGGGGTCGATGCCCTCCGTGCGACCTGTTTGCGCGCCCGCTGCTTGACCTGGTCAAGCTCGAGGGCGCTTAGCTCCGGCTTCTCGCTCGAGAGCCGCTCGACCACGTGAACGAGGTCGGCGGGGATTTGGTTGTCGTGCGAGCTTCTCATCACAGCCTTATACGCACGAGCGTCGCGATTCCTTACCGGCGATCGAGCCCATCTGACGCGGTGACGATCATCAGCGTGATGAGGGACCGGCGAGCCGATGCGCGATAGCGACTTCGAGCGCATCTACGCGGAGCACGCCCAGGCGCTGTTCGGCTTTCTCGCCTACCGGACGGGCGACCGGGCGCTTGCCGAGGACCTGCTGGCCGACACCTTCGAGCGAGCCTACGGCGCACGCACGCGCTTCGATCGCCGCCGCGCGAGCGAGAAGACCTGGCTCTACTCGATCGCGCTCAACCTCGTGCGCGACCACCACCGCCGTCGCGCCGCCGAGGGGCGGGCGCTCGAGAAGGTCGGCGCACGCACGAGCATGGAGGCACCGGGCCTCGACCGGCTCGAGGATCGCGATGCGCTCGGGCGCGCTCTCGCGACGCTCTCCGCCGAGGAGCGCGACGCGGTGGCGCTGCGCTTCGGAGCCGACCTGACGGTGCCGGAGATAGCCCGCCTGACAGACAACCCCCTGACGACGGTCGAGGGCCGGGTCTACCGCGCCCTGCGCAAGCTGCGCGAGGAGCTCGGCTGATGGACGTGCTCCTGAGGGTGCTCTATTGGCTTGCGGTGCTCGCGATCTCGCTCGCGTTGCTCGTCGGCCTCGTCCTCTTCCTCGAGTCACGCGATCCGTCGGCCGTGTCCGCGTCGGAACCGGCGGGCGCACGCGGGGATCATCTTGGCGACGAGACCGCGACCTGGCGAGCGAATACGACGATCCGCTTCTCGGCGGAGTAGAGCGGATGGCAGGCGCTCAGGATCAGGCGGTCATGGTCAACGCGCCGCTTGACCCACAGCGCCGTCGGGGGCACGATCCGGGTGCCCTCTACGCGGTAGGTGAAGCGTCCGTAGGGCATCGCCATCACCACGAGCTGACCGCGGCGAAGGCTGTCGACCGTGCGAAACGGCGCGCCGTGGGTGGTGCGGTGCCCGGCGACCGCGACCGTGCCGCGACGGCCGGGCAGGGGGGTGTCCGGGTAGTGCCCGGGGCCCTTGCGCAGGGTCTCGACGTCGGTGCCCTCGACCACCGCATAGGAGCGCCCGAGCGTCGGCAGCTCGATGCGCCCGACGGCGTCGCCCGTGCGCAGGCGGCGGGCGTGGCGCGCGGCGAGCCGCGCATACGGCGCGTCTGGGCCGAGGCGGCGCCGCTCGCGTGCGGCGCGGCGCCCGGCGATCGCGAGCTGGGCGTCGAGGCGCCCCTGCTCGCGCCCTGCGAGCAGCGCCGAGACCGGCTCCTGCCAGGCGACCGTCAGCAAGGCGTCTGTCACCATCAAGAGCCCGCTCGTGATCATCACCGCGGTGATGAAGCGGGCGAGGGCCCTGCCTGTCCACTGTCCCCGGGGCACGCCTCGTGAATTCTACGGAGGCGTCCGGCCCGCCCGCCCGGCGCCTGTGGCCAAGGCGAGAACTACCCTTTTCAGCTCTGCCCGGCGTCAGCCGGGTCGACCCAGCAAGCCGCTAACGAGGAGTCAAGCCACGATGGCAAAGCAGATGTCGCCGCTGCCGGACGCGAAGTCGGTGAAGCTCGATCCAAGCGCCGAGGAGCTCAAGCAGCTCGCCGCCGCGATGCCCACCGCGAGGGTCACGAGGAACGGGAACGTGAACGTGCAGACGGAGGTGCTCGCGCGCCTCAAGGCCTCGACCTTCCTCGTGCTCGAGGACCCCGATACGAGCTCGCAGCAGGCGATCTCGCGCGAGGAGGCTGAGCGCGTCGCCGAGCTCCAGGACGCGTACATCGCCGAGCAGGACATGCTCGTCGTGGACGGCTACATCGGCGACGACCCCGACTTCCGCACGCCGGCGCGGCTCTACATCGAGCAGGCGAACGCCAACATCGCCGCGATGCAGAAGCAGCTCTACTTCGACATCGAGGACCCCGACGGCTTCCAGCCGGAGCTGACCGTCATCTACACGCCCGGCCTCGCCGTCGAAGGCTACCCCGACGAGCGCGCGATCCTCGTCGACCTCGACCTGGGCGTGACCCGCGTCTGCAACTCCGACTACTTCGGCGAGTCGAAGAAGGGCGGCCTGCGGATGTGGAACAAGCTCGTGTACGACCGCGGCGGGCTGCCGCTCCACGCCGGCTGCAAGGTGATCCCGACCGAGCACGGCGACAAGGTGGGGCTGATCGTCGGGCTCTCGGGGACGGGCAAGACCACCACCACTTTCACGAAGCAGAACGGCTCGCTGCCGGTGCAGGACGACTTCGTCGCGATGATGCCGGGCGGCAAGGTCTACGCGACCGAGGCCGGCTGCTTCGCCAAGACCTACGCGCTCTCAGCCGAGGACGAGCCGACCATCTACGGGGCCGTCTCAGAGCCCGAGGCCTACCTCGAGAACGTCTCCCAGGACGACGACGGCGAGCTCGACTTCTTCGACGAGAGCTACACGCAGAACGGGCGCGCGACGTTCTCGTTCGCGGCGATCGAGGCGGCCGACGCGTCAGGGCTCGAGTCGGCCGACTTCCTGCTGATCCTGAATCGCAACGAGAGCATCATCCCCGCCGTCGCGCGCCTGGACGACGAGCAGGCGGCGGCCTACTTCATGCTCGGGGAGACGCAGGGCACGAGCGCGGGCGGCGCCGACGAAGCCGGCAAGAGCCTGCGCGTGCCCGGCACCAACCCCTTCTTTCCCGACGACCACGACCACCAGGGCAATCGCTTCCTCGAGCTGATGGCCGAGCACCGCCTCGACGTCTACCTGCTCAACACCGGGCGGGTCGGCGGCTCGGAGGACGACGAGCGCTCGCGCAAGGTCGAGATCGGGCACTCGTCGGCGATCGTCAAGGCGATCGCCGAGGGCACGATCGAGTGGGAGCGCGACCCAGACTTCGGCTACGAGGTCGCCGCCGAGGTGCCCGGGATCCACGCCGACGACCCGGTGCTGCGCCCGCGCGAGCTGTACGAGTCCCAGGATCGCGAGCAGGAGCACTCAGGCGTCGTCGAGCGCCTGAAGCGCGAGCGCCGTGAGTTCCTCGAGCAGTTCCCTGCGCTGTCGCGCGAGATCGTCTCAGCCGTCAAGGGCTGATGCGCGGGGCAGTCCCCGAGCGCTCAGCCCACGTCCGGCCCGGCGTCGATCGCCTCCTGCACCTCTCGGCGGGTCGGCTGCGCGCCGAAGCCCGTGAGGCACCAGGTGGCGCCCGCGGCCTCCCACGGCCGCGGGTCCACGCCGACCGGATTGGTCACCACGAGGTCGAACGCCGCCTCCCCCGAGCCGCGCTGCTCGTCGACCTCGCCGGCCAGCTCGGCGAGCGCGTCCGGCCCCGGAAGGTCGATTGGGAAGAGCCCGTCCCAGCGGGCGGCCCGCCGCACCGGGCGCCGCGCCGGCCAGCGGGCGGCGAGCCAGATCGGGATTCGCGGACGCTGCACGGGCGGCGGCTGGAAGTCGGATCCCCACAGCAGGGCAAGCCGCTCGAGCCCCTGGTCGAGCAGGCGCGCGCGCTCGCGTGGATCCTCCGCGTCGCCGAAGGGCCCAAGCTCGCCGTGGCGGTCGCTGCCAAGGCCCGCGCCCAGCACGAGACGGCCGTCGCTGAGCCGGTCGAGCGTGACCGTCTCGCGCGCCAGCTTCTGAACGCGCCGGCGCGCAAGCGGCGTCACGAGCGGTCCGAGCACCAGGCGCTCGGTCGCGCACGCCGCGGCGCTGAGCGCGATCCAGGGGTCGGCGACATCCCGCGTCGGCGCGGAGTAGCGGATGTGATCCCACAGGAAGAGGCCATCCCACCCGCGCTCCTCGGCGCGCGCGGCAAGGCCGGCCACAAGGCGCGGGTCGGCGAGCTCGTCGAAGGGGGCCACGAACACTCCACGCCTGGCGCTCACGCCGGGCCTCAGTGAGGGTCGTCGGTGCCGGCGGCGGCGGGGGGGCGGGACTCCTCGGCGAGCGAGGTGATCGCGAGCGTGCCGCGCGATGCCGACTCGAGCACGTCGGCGGCCTCCTCGGCCGAGCGGGCGTAGAGCTCGATCAGCATGTGGATCGCGATCTGGTCCCCCTCGTGCTTGTGGAAGCGAACGTGCGTGAAGAACTCGCGCGTGCCGTGGTCCCCGAAGGCCCCGTGTGCGAGCGAGTCGGCCGCCTCGGGACCCGAGCAGGTCTCGACCTGGTCGCCCTCGACGGTGACCGTGCAGGAGGCCACCCAAGGCGTGCCGGCGACCATCCGCTCCCAGCGGTCCTCGACCGCCTCTATGCGCGACACGCGCCTGCCGCTCTCCTCGTAGAACGAGAGGGCCAGGTGGGGCTGGTCGTGCAGGCAGTCAAGGCACTGGACGACCGCCTCCTGGACCTCCTCGACCGGGTCGATGGCCTCCGCGGTCTCCGGGTCGACCTTGAGAATCCCCTCGTAGTGAAGCTGCACCTCGAGGCTGCGCGACCAGCAGCGATAGCAGCGCAGCCAGGCGGCGGCGGTGTCGACGGAGTCGCGGGCGGAGCCTTCCAT
>JACCXP010000236.1 GCA_013696905.1 Thermoleophilaceae bacterium | reverse complement strand
GCCGCTGAGCGCTCGCGTGGCGCTCGTCCTCGACGCCTCGGCGCTCGTCTACGCGATCCGCTCGCCGGCGCCGAGCGCCGCCCGCCTGCGGCGACGCCTCGGGCAGGAGACGTCGCACGCGCCGCAGCTCATCGACGCGGAGCTCGGCAACGTCCTGCGTCGCACGTCCTCGCCGGCGCGCTGCCGGCGTCTGAGGCCAAGACGCTGCTCAGCGCCGGCGCCACGCTCGTCGACCTGCGCTATGAGACCTCCGAGGCACTGCGCGGCGGCGCCTGGGAGCTGCGCGACAACCTCTCGTTCTACGACGCCCTGGCGCGGGCGCTCGACCTGTCGCTGCTGACGGCCGACGCGAAGCTGGCACGAACGCCGAAGCTTCCCTGCGCCGTCGAGCTCGTCGCGTCCGCCTGAGCAGGTGCGCTCCCTCAGCGCCGCCTGAAGGATCGACCGCCTCGCCGACGATCTGTGCTGCACCTGGGCAGCGTCGAGGCGCCGCTTGCAGCCGCGGCGGCTGCCGGCGCTCCGCGCTGACGCGTTCGAGCGTGGCGATCAGGCCGAGGTGCCTGACCGCGTGCCCATCTCGGGGGCGTGTGAATCGGCAGTTGCCAGCGGCCGTCGACGCCGACCGTCTCGGGATAGCGCTGCTTGACCGCTGGCCATCCCGCGGCCGGCTCGTCGGGGAAGCATTCCTCGATCGGCCAAGCCCTGATCCGCCTCACCCGAGCTACCGCCGACGGCGCCAACCAGATAACCGTCGACGACGATCGGCAATCCGCCCAGGATGTTCATTGATCGGCCACCCGTCGCGAGCACGAGGTCGAACCCAAACTGCGTCGGCAAGTCCGTTGGCGGCGAAGGCAAGTAGGTTGCCGCCGGCGTCGACGATGGACACGTTTTCGGAAGTGGATCTCGCGCGCCTTCGCGATCGCTGTTTCGAGGGCGGAGCACGGCGCCTTCGTAAGTGAGTTTGCAGCCGGGATGGCGAGCAGCGGCCAGCCGATGCCGAACGCGCCGAGCGCGATGCGGGCGATCGGGCGGCGGACGGCGAAGCGGTTGAACGCGGACGGCTGGCGGGCTGGTGACTTGGGGTGGGGGTGCCGGACATGGCGTCTCCTCTCGTCTTGGGAGGGCATGCGGAGAGACGCCACATCTCCTCGGGGACGTGGCTGTCGTCGCGTGATCAGCGAAGGGCCGTCCCTCGTCCCTCCACCCATCCTTATTCAACCTCGAATTCGGTGACCAGCTGTGCCGTCGCCGTCACCGTGCCCACTCCGGCAAAGCCTTCGCCGGGAATATGGACGAGACACGGTGATTCGGCTGCAGCGTGTTAAGCGACCGGCTACCGCTCGCCCCTCCGGTAGGGGACGCCAACTGCCGATACAGATTGCATGGAGCTGGCACGCCAGCACCGCCAGAGCATGGCCGTCGTCCCGCAGACGGGGCAGACCTAGTCGTGCGCGACCAGCCACCGCCGCCCCGCCCGTCGCGGGCCACCCGTGACGGCGGTGAGCACGCCCCCGCGAACGAGGCCTTGCGAGCGAGCGAAGCGCTCAAGAGCGCGATCGTCGACGCCGCGCTCGACAGCGTCGTCACGATCGACGCGCACGGACGTGTGCTCGAATTCAATCGGGCCGCCGAGCGGACCTTCGGTCACGCCCGTGAGGACGTGCTAGGCCAGGAGATGGCTGAGGTGATCATGCCTCCCGAGTTTCGCGACGCCCATCGGCACGGGCTCGCCCGCGCGGTTGCCGGCGGAGACAGGCTGCTCGACCAGCGGCTCGAGTTCACCGGTCTGCGGGCCGACGGGTCGAGGTTCCCGATCGAGCTCACGCTCACGCGCATGGATCTCGACGGTCCCCCGCTCTTCACGGGGTGGCTGCGGGACATCAGCGAGCGCAAGCGCAGCGACGAGCTGCGCGAGCGCGCGCATGAGCGCTCAGGCCTGCTGGCAGACGCGAGCGCGCTGCTGAGCGCGTCGCTCGACCCCGAGCAGACGCTGGCCGCCGTCGTGCGGGCGGTGGTGCCTCGCTTCGCCGACTGGTGCGTAGTCGACATCCTCCAGGCCGACGGCTCAATCAAGCCTGCAGCAGTAGCGCACGCCGACCCGGCCAGACAGACCTGGGCGTGCAAGCTCAGATCGCGCTATCCGATCCGGCCCGAGGCGCCCACCGGGACGGCGAAGGTAATCCGGACCGGGAGAGCCGAGCTCCTGCGAGACATCCCCGACTCGGCGCTTGAGGCCTACGCCGAGGACGACGAGCACCTCCGTCTGCTCCGCGAGGGTGACTTGCGCTCGGCGATCGTGGTGGCGCTGCGGGCCCGAGGGGAGTCGCTCGGGACACTGTCGCTGGTGACCGGGGAGTCGGGGCGTCGCTACGACGCGGAGGACCTCGCGTTCGCCGAGGAGTTCGCCACCCGCTGCGCGCTCGCGGTCGACAACGCGCGGCTCTACGCGGCGGCCCTCGACAGCGAGGAGCGCTTTCGCCTGCTGGTCGAGGGGGTGTCCGACTACGCGATCCTCACGCTCGACGGCGAGGGCCGGGTGACGAGCTGGAACGCGGGCGCGGAGAGCATCTATGGCTATTCGGCTGAGGAAATCGTCGGGCGCCCGATGGCATGCGTCTATCCGAGCGAGGAAGCGGAGGGCGGCGGACAGGAAAGGGCGCTTCGGCTCGCGGCGGAGCGGGGTAGTGTCGAGGAGGATGGATGGCGGGTGCGAAAGGACGGCAGTCGCTTCTACGTGAACGCCGTCACGACCGCGCAACGCGACGAGGCGGGGGCGCTGCGCGGCTTCTCGAAGATCACGCGCGACGTGACCGAACAGAGGCGCGTCGATCAGCTGGCGCAAGACAGCGAGGAGCGATTCCGGCTGCTCGTCGAAGGCGTGTCCGACTATGCGATCTTCATGCTCGATCCCGACGGGCGCATAGTGAGCTGGAACGCCGGCGCCGAGCGCATCAATGGCTACGCGGCCGAGGAGGTGATCGGGAAGCACTTCTCCCTCTTCTACCCCCCCGAGGACCTCGCGCGCGACAAGCCCGCCTGCGAGCTCCGCCACGCGAAGGCCGAGGGGCGCTATGAGGAGGAGGGTTGCCGCGTGCGAAAGGACGGCTCGCTTCTGTGGGCGCACGTCGTGATCACCGCGCTGCGTGACGAGGACGGGCGCCTGCGCGGCTTCTCGAAGGTGACCCAGGACGGCACCGCGCGCAAGCAGCTCGAGGACCGGCTCACGCACCAGGCGCTCCACGACATGCTGACCGGGCTGCCGAACCGTACCCTGTTCCTCGATCAGGTCGGGATGGCGCTTCGCCGCGCGAAGCGCAGCGGCTCGTGCACGGCGGTGCTGTTCGTCGACCTTGACCGCTTCAAGCGCGTCAACGACTCACTCGGGCACGCCGCCGGCGACGAGCTGCTGCGCGCGGTCGCGGTGCGCCTCATCGACGCCGTCCGCGAGGTCGACACGGTCGGGCGCCTCGCCGGCGACGAGTTCACGGTGCTGTGCGAGGAGGTCGACGACGCAGGCGCCGTGACGGTCGCCGAGCGCGTCGGTACCGCGCTCGCGGAGCCGTTTGAGATCGCCGGCGAGGAGGTCTTCGCGGGCGCGAGCATCGGCATCGCACTCGGCACCGGAGGGGAAAAGGATGCTCAAGCGATGCTGCGCGAGGCCGACGCAGCGATGTACGAGGCAAAGAAGGGCGGCCGCGCCGGGTACGCGCTGTTCGACGAGCGACTGCGTTCGCGCGCCGCGGAGCGCCTGCGGGCCGAGGCCCGCCTGCGGCGTGCGATCGAGCGCGACGAGCTGCGGGTCGTCTACCAGCCGCTGGTGGACGTGGCGAGCGGCGACATCGTCGGGGCCGAGGCACTCGTGCGCTGGGATCAGGACGCGGGCGGCCTGATCAGCCCGGCGGAGTTCATACCCCTGGCCGAGGAGACCGGCCTGATCGTGCCGCTCGGCGCCTTCGTGCTCGAGCAGGCCTGTCGCCAGGCCGCGCGCTGGAACTCCGGTCGGCGCGAAGCGAAGCTCGTGGTCGCAGTCAACGTTTCGGCGGCGCAACTCTCCAATGGCTTCCCGGGTGAGCTCGAGGCTGCCCTGGCTGCGAGCGGTGCCGAGCCGTCGACGATCTGCCTCGAGGTCACGGAGAGCACGCTGATACGCGAGACCGCGGCCACGGGCGCCCAGCTGGCGGCAATCGGCAGCCTCGGCGTCGAACTCGCGATCGACGACTTCGGCACGGGCTACTCCTCGCTCTCATACCTGCGGCGCTTTCCCGTCGACACGCTCAAGGTCGACCGCTCGTTCGTCGACGGACTTGGCGAGCGGGCCGACGACCGCGCACTCGTCACAGCGATCACGAGCATGGCCCACGCGCTCGATCTCACGGTCGTCGCGGAGGGGGTTGAGACGCCGGCACAGCTGGACGTTCTGCGCCGGCTCGATTGCGACCTCGCCCAGGGCTATCTCTTCGCCCGTCCCGGTCCGGTCGCTGCAATCGACGACGTGCTGAGGATCTCTGATGGGCGCGTCACCTCGACCAAGGCCGGCTGAGGGTCGGGCTCGCAGGCGTCCCTCTGCCGCCCGGGGTCGGTTCCCTGAAACACCTCTGGGCCGGCACACGGGCACGATCCCGCGAGCCCACAGTTCGGCCTTACCGCCCGCCATGTCAGAGCCGAGCTGGGCCTCGACTTGCTCGAGCGGCAGCTGCCCGTACTCGACGGTCCGCCCGACTAGCTCCGAGAGCGTCGAGATCAGTTCTCTGTACCAGTGACTGGTACGCAACCGCGTCACGAACCTTGAGTGCTCTCAGAAGCCCTGCCCGCCGAGCACGCCGTAGGCGACGCGAGCCACCAGCATGGCCTCCTCGAGCGGGCGCGACTGGCGTCGCGTGCGAAACAGCAGCGCCAGCTCGCGTGCCGGCGTGTGCCCGGGCCCGCGCCTGCGGGCCAGCGCTCCGACCGCGAAGCCTCGGCGAGCAGCCGGGGTCCCGACGCGGACGCGATCTGTACGGCCGCCGAGGAGCCGAAGCGGCCCGGGCGCGGGTGCTCGAGCAGGATCGCGCGCCGCTCGATCTGCGCACCCACCAGCCTGCCCTCGAGGACGGGCTCGACGGCGCGCAGCCGTGCCTCGCCGGCCAGTGATCCCGCCAGCACGAGCACGACCGCAAGCCCCGCCTGCGCGGGGAGGCCGACGCAGGCCAGCACGAGGGACGCCGAGCCGGCGACGGCGAGGCCCACTTCGTCGGGCGCCGGTGCGCATGCCAGGCCCACAGCCAGCGCCGCGAGAGCGACGTGGTAGGGGTGGCGGCGGAGCACGTCGCCGAGAGCGCGGCCGCCGATCGCCGTCATTCACGCGACGCTACGAGGGCGCGGCAGACGCGCGGGCGTGCGGGTGTGACGATGCGCTACTTGTTGGTGACCCGGGCGTTACTCGGCCTCGTTGGCTGGGGTGATCGGCCTCGTCGACCTCCGCGCAGAGCAACGCCAAGCGCCGCCCGTCGTCGCCCACCGGCGTCGCGCTCATCCTCGGCGGTGACGCTGGCCATCGCCGAACTCCCCCCGTTATCGCGCCACTACCGGGCCGCGATTGGACCCCAGCGTCACGAGGACGACCCAGAGCGCCTGAAGCGCGAAACGGCCGCCTTGGTCGGCGGTGCGCGCTAGTGGGCCTTCTCAGAACGTTGCACAGGAAACCTCATCGGTCAGGCGGCGATGGTGAGTTTGCGTTCGAGGGCGGTGATGCGTCGGTCGCGGTCGGGCCCGTTTCGATGTTGGACGTGGCGGCCGGCTGGCGTGGGCGAAGGCATCCCAATCGAGGTAGTCGGCATTGGAGACCACGAACTCGTTGATCGGCCGAAAGTGCGCCTCGATGCGGTTGAGGTAGCTGGCGTAGGTGGGGATCGGGACGAGCTCGATGTTGTGCTCGGCCCGCGAACTCGCGGACGTCGGGTAGTCCAGTTGGCCGAGAGGCCGTCCTGGATCCAGTAG
>JACCXP010000149.1 GCA_013696905.1 Thermoleophilaceae bacterium | reverse complement strand
CCTCGAGCAGCGGGCCGTCCGAGCCCGAGAGCTGCTCGGTCGGCACGATCATCGACGCCGTGAAGGTGACCAGCATGTAGATGACGCCCGCCAGCAGCAGCCCTCCGAACAGCGCCCGCGGGAAGGCTCGCGCGTCTCCTCGGCGACGTTGACCGAGTCCTCGAACCCGATCAGCGCGTAGAACGACAGCGCGGCGCCGCCAAGGATCGCGAGCGGCACCCCGGTTCCCGGCGTGAACTCGAGGTTGCGACCCGGCTCGCCCTCGCCGTTCAAGAGCGCGACGATGCCGATCAGGACGATCAGCGCCAAGCCGATCACCTCGACCAAGGTCAGGCCCATGTTCAGCTTCACCGACTCGGAGATGCCGCGGAAGTTGACCAGCGCGACCACGATGATGAAGACGAAGGCGACCGGCACGATCGGCAGGTCGGCGAACTCGGCGAAGTAGTCGCCCGCGAAGGCACGTGAGAGGGTCGCCGCGGAGGTGATCCCCGAGGCCATCACGGCAAAGGCGATCATGAAGGTCAGGAACGGCGTGCGAAAGGCGCGGTGCGCGTAGACCGCGGCGCCGCCGGCCTGTGGGTACTTGGTCACGAGCTCGGCGTAGGCGAAGGCCGTGAACACGGCGAGCACCAGGGCCGCGAGGAAGGCGGTCCAGATCGCCCCGCCGACCGCGCCGGCGACCTCCCCGACGAGCGCGTAGATGCCCGCGCCGAGCACGTCGCCCAGCACGAACACGAGCAGCATCTTCTGGCTGATCGCCCGATTCAGGGGTGTTTCGTGCGCGCCGTCGGCGGCTGTGGCGGAGGCTTCCAAAGCTCAGCTCCTCGTCGGTTCGTGCCACCGTACTACGGGGCCTCGACCTCCGCGCCGTCCTCGCCCCAGAGGGTGTGGAAGACGCCTTCGCGGTCCACGCGACGATAGGTGTGCGCTCCGAAGAGGTCGCGCTGCGCCTGAATCAGGCTGGCCGGCCCACGCTCGCGCCGGTAGCCGTCGTAGTAGGCGAGCGCCGACGCGAACGCCGGCACGGCGATCCCGAGCTCGACGGCGTGCGCGACGACTCGCCGCCAGGAGTCCTGGGCATCGGCGACGGCGTCGCGGAAGTAGTCGACGAGCAGCAGGTTGGGAGTGTGCGGGTCGGCGTCGTAGGCCTCGCGAATGCGATCGAGGAAGCGCGCCCTGATGATGCAGCCCCCGCGCCAGATCGTCGCCATCGCGCCGAGATCGAGGTTCCACCCCTCGACCTCCGATGCGGCGGCCATCTGCTGGAAGCCCTGCGCGTACGCGACGACCTTGGAGGCATACAGAGCCCGCTGGATGTCGTCAACGAGGTCCCGCCCCACGCGGGCCTCGCCCGGTCGCGGGCCGGCGAGCTCGCTCGACGCGCGCACGCGCTCGTCGCGAAGGGCGGACAGCGAGCGCGCGAAGACCGCCTCGGTGATCGCCGTCAGCGGCACGCCGAGCTCGAGCGCGTCCTGTGCGGTCCAGCGCCCGGTGCCCTTCTGCTCGGCCTGGTCGAGGATCACGTCGACGAGTGGGCCGCCGGTTCGCTCGTCGGTCCTCGCGAGCACGGTCGCCGTGATCTCGATCAGGAACGACTCGAGGTCGCCCCCGTTCCAGCCCTCGAACACGCTCGCTATCTCCGGCACCTCGAGACCCGCGCCGACGCGCAGCAGGTCGTAGGCCTCGGCGATCAGCTGGATGTCGGCGTACTCGATGCCGTTGTGGACCATCTTCACGTAGTGGCCCGCACCGTCCGGGCCGACGTGCACGCAGCACGGCGTGCCATCGACCTCGGCCGCAATCGAGGTCAGCACCTCCTCGACGGCGCCGTAGCCCTCGGTGCCTCCGCCCGGCATGATGCTCGGCCCTTTGAGCGCGCCCTCCTCGCCGCCCGAGATCCCCGTCCCGACGAAGCGCAGCCCGCGTGACTCGATCTGCTCGCTCCGGCGCTGCGTGTCGCGGAAGTGCGAGTTGCCGCCGTCGAGCAGCACGTCGCCCTCGTCGAGGTGGCCGGCGAGCTCGTCGAGCACGGCGTCGACCGGGGGTCCCGCCTTGACCATCAAGAGGATCGTGCGCGGTCGCTCGAGCGCGGCGACGAACTCATCCACCGAGTGTGTGCCGGTGAACGGCCCTTCGGACCCGTGCTCCTCCATGAATCGCTCGGTGGTGGCCGTCGTGCGGTTGTGCACGGCCACCGGGATGCCGTGGTGAGCCACGTTGCGGGCGATGTTCGCCCCCATCACCGCCAGGCCGGTCACTCCGAACCGGCTCTCTGCGCTCATGCTCGCCTCCTCGCCGCTGGTCGTCGCGATGCTCCCACGCGCGCACCCATGCTGTCGAGCGGACCCGCGCCCTAGCATGTCTGGTGACGGGGCCTTAGCTCAGCTGGGAGAGCGCCTGCTTTGCAAGCAGGAGGTCACCGGTTCGATCCCGGTAGGCTCCATGGCTGCAAACGAGGGGTTTCCGGCTCTCCGAGCCCCTCGACTCGGGCGGCGCCAGTGCCCATATAGCGCCCACCGGGTGGCG
>JACCXP010000089.1 GCA_013696905.1 Thermoleophilaceae bacterium | reverse complement strand
CGCCTGGTCGCCCCCGCGGCCGATGCGACCGCGGCGCCCCGCCTCGCCGCCATCTACGCGCGCGAGCAGGCTCGGCGCCCCGGCGCCCCCACGCGTGACGTCGCCTACTTCGCGCACGCGACGCTCGCCCGCGAGCACGACGAGCCGGCGCCGCGGCGACTGGTCGTCTACGAGGGGGAAGGCGGCGACGAGGGCTACGCGCTATACCGCGTGGCCGAGGGCTGGGACGAGTTGGTCGACCTGCCCGACGGCTCACTCACCGTGCTCGAGCTCGTCGCGCTGACGCCCGCGGCAGCCACTGCGCTGTGGCGCTACCTGCTCGACGTCGACCTCGTGGAGCGCGTGGTGGCGACCCGCCGCCCAGCCGACGAGCCGCTCGCCCACCTGCTCGCCGACCCGGGGCGGCTCGAGCTGTACGGGGTCGAAGGGCTCTACGTCGCGCTCCTCGACGTGCCGGCGGCGCTGTCCGCGCGGCGCTACGGCGCCGAGGGGTCGATCGTGATCCACGTGGACGGCAGCGGCACCTTCCAGCTCGCCGGCGGGCCCGGCGGCGCCGAGTGTTCGCCGAGCTCCGCGCCGGCCGACATCGCGCTTTCGGCCGAGACGCTGGGGGCGCTGTATCTGGGCGGCGTCGCGCCCGCCGCGATGGCGGGGGCCGGGCGGATCGAGGAGCGCTTACAGGGCGCGCTCCCGCGCCTGACGGCGATGCTCGCGACGCCGGTCGCCCCGTGGTGCCCGTTCGTGTTCTGAACGCTCAGCCGCACTCGGGGCCTCGTCGCCAGCGGATCTCGAGCGCGTGGCCGAAAGCCTCGCGGGTCTGGGTGTGGCCGTCGCGGACGAAGCCCTGGGCGGCGTAGAAGGCCGTGGCCTGGCGGCTGTCGGCAAGCGACCACAGCGTCACCTCGTGCCGCCCGGTCGCGCGCAGCCTGTCGAGCGCGTGTCCTACTAGCGCCCGGCCGACGCCCTGACGCCAGCAGAGGGGGTCGACCTGCAGCGCGCGCAGCTCGCCGACGTCGCTGCCCGCATCGCGATCGCGGCTGCTGCCGAAGCTCGCGCGCCCCGCGATCTCCCCACCGAGCTCGGCGACGACGGCCTCGGCATCGCCGTTGTCGAGCGCCTCCCGCACGCGTGCGGCCATGGCCGCTGCGGAGGGCGTCTCGACGCCGGCAGGCAGCAGCTCCAGCCAGCCGTCCCAGGCCGCCAAGTCGATCCGCACGATCTCGTCGACGTCGGACCGCGTCGCGGACCTGATCGTGAGCGGGGGCGCGCTCAGCGTCTCGCCGCCTTCGCTACGAGTTCTTCACCGCCGCGATCACTCCCTCGAGGCCAGTCTTCGCGTCCGAGAAGAGCATCATCGTCTTGTCCTGGTCGTAGAAGAGCGGGTTGTCGATTCCGGCGAAGCCCGGGCTCAGGCTGCGCTTGACGAACACCACCCGCTTGGCGTTGTCGACGTCGAGGATCGGCATCCCGGAGATCGGGCTGCCGCCGTCCTCGCGCGCGGAAGGGTTGACGACGTCGTTCGCGCCGACGATCACGACTGCATCGGTGTCGGCGAAATCGGGGTTCACGTCCTCGAGGTCGAGCATCTTCTCGGCGGGCACGTCGGCCTCGGCGAGCAGCACGTTCATGTGCCCCGGCATCCTCCCGGCGACGGGGTGGATCGCGAACTTGACGGTCTTGCCCTTCGACTCGAGCAGCCGCATCAGCTCTGCCATCGCGCTCTGCGCCTGCGCCACGGCGAGGCCGTAGCCGGGGACGAAGATGACCGAGTCGGCGTCGTAGTTGAGCAGCGCGCCGACATCCTCGGCGCTCCCCGAGGTGACGGGCTTCTCCTCGCCGTCGCCCTCCTTCTCCGCAGGTGCCGCGCCGACGGCCCCGAACAGGATCTTCTGAAGCGGCCGGCCGAGCGCGCTGCTCATCTTGTAGGTGAGGATCGAGCCCGAGGCCCCCACCAGGGCGCCGCTGATGATCAGGACCGAGTTCGTCAGCACGAACCCGGACGCCGCCGCAGCGAGACCCGTGAAGGCGTTCAGCAGCGAGATCACGATCGGCATGTCCGCGCCACCGATCGGGATCACGAACAGCACGCCCAGCAGCAGCGCGCCGACGAGGGCGACCACGGCTGAGGCGAGCGGGGCGGGGCCGCCGACGATCGCGTTGCCGGCGGCGCCGAGCGACACCAGCGCGACCAGCGCGTTGAGCGCCTTCTGCCCGGGAAACGAGATCGACCCCGAGAGGAAGATCTCCTCGAGCTTCCCGAACGCGACGATGCTGCCGGCGAAGCTGACACTGCCGATCAGCATGCTCAGGAAGATCGTGAAGAGGACGACGAAGCCGCCCTCGCCGCCCTCCAGGAAGAGCCGATAGAACTCGGCGAAGGCGATCAGCGCCGCGGCGCCGCCGCCGACGCCGTTGAAGGCGGCCACGAACTGCGGCATCGAGGTCATCGGCACGCGGCGTGCGGTCACCGCGCCGATCACCGAGCCGAGCGCGATCCCCGCGCCGATCTCGGCCAGGCTGAGCACGTCCGCGTCGAACAGCGTCGCGACGACGGCGACGAGCATGCCGACCGCGGCCACGGTGTTGCCAGAGCGAGCGGTGGCGGGCGAGCGCAGCCTGCGGATGCCCGCGATGAAGAGGATCGCGGCAGCCAGATATGCAACCGTCGTGAGCGTCTGCATCGCTGCTACTTCCGCTTCCCGCGCGGCTGCGGGCGCGTGCGGAACATGTCGAGCATGCGGTTTGTGACGATGAAGCCGCCGACGACATTGATGGCGCCGAACACCACCGCGATGAAGCCGAGCACCTCGGTTAGGGGGTCGTCGGGGCCGATCACGACGATCATCGCGCCGACGAGGACGATCCCGTGGATCGCGTTGGTGGCGGACATCAGCGGTGTGTGCAGCAGGCTCGGCACGCGCGAGATCAACTCGAATCCGATCACCACCGCGAGCACGAGCACGGTGAGCTGGGAGAGGAGGTCGCGCGTCACTGCTCGCGCCCCGAGGCCTCGGCGGCCTCGCGCTCTCGGCCGCCGTCGCCCTGCGCGCCGTCGTCGCTGTCGCCCTCGTTGTCATCGCCCGTATCGTCCGCTTCGCGATCTCGTTTCTCCTCCGCCGGCGAGGGCGGCAGCGGGTCCTGCCCGAGCGCGTCACGTGCGCCCGCGTGGCGGACCTCGCCCTCGTGGGTGAGGCACACGCCGTCGGTGATCTCGTCCTCGAAGTCGAGCTGGAGCTCGCCGTCGTCGTCGACGAGGTGGGAGACCAGGCTGACGACGTTGCGCGAATAGAGCTGGCTGGCGTGCACGGGCATGCTGCTCGGCAGGTCGAGCGGACCGTGGATGTGGACGAGCCGGTGCTCGACCACCTCACCCGGCTTCGTCAGCTCGCAGTTGCCGCCCGCCTCGGCGGCCAGGTCGATGACGACGGAGCCTGGCGCCATGCCGTCCACCATCTCCTCGGTGACCAGGGTGGGGGCGCTCTTGCCGGGGATCAGCGCCGTCGTGATCACCACGTCGGTCTCTCGCAGGCGCTCGCTCAGGAGCTCCCTGTCCCGGCGTTGCTTCTCCTCGTCCTGCTCGCGCGCGTAGCCGCCGGGGGCCGAGGAATCCTCCTCTTCCTCCGCCTCCTCCACGGGCTCGTTCTCGGAGTCGTCGCCGTCGGCGCTCGAGGGCGCTAGCTCCTGGGCGCCGAGCGCTGTCTTGACCCGCTGCAGGGCGCCGGCGAAGCCGCGCGGCTCCTCCTCCTCCTCGATCTCCTCCTCCTCGGGCTCCTCCTCCTGCTCGGGCTCGACGAACTTCGCGCCGAGGCTCTCGATCTGCTCCTTGACCTCGGGGCGGATGTCGAAGGCGCTCACCTCGGCGCCGAGACGGCGCGCGGTGGCGATCGCCTGCAGGCCGGCGACGCCGGCGCCGAGCACGAGCACGTTCGCGGCCTTGGTCGTGCCGGCCGCCGTCGTCATCATCGGCAGGTACTTGCCGAGTGCACCGGCCGCGATCACGACGCCCTTGTAGCCCGAGATCGAGCTCATCGACGAGAGCGCGTCCATGCTCTGGGCGCGGGCGATGCGCGGGATCGCGTCCATGCTGAGGGCCGTCACGCCGCGCGTCGCGAGCTCGCTTACGAGCTCGGCCTGCTGCACGGGCTGGAGGAAGGAGATCATGATCGAGCCCTCGTGTGCGAGCTCGAGCTCGGCCTCGGTAGGGGCCCGCACCTTGGCGATCACGTCGGCCGTGCGCCACAGCTCGTCGGCATCGGCGACGACCTGCGCCCCGGCTTCCTCGTACGCCTCGTCGACGTTGTAGTCGCGGCCCGCTCCGGCTTCCACGAGCACCTCGACCCCGCGATCGACGAGCTTGACCACGCCGTCGGGCGCGAGCGCGACCCGCTGCTCGCCATCCAAGGTCTCTTTGGGCACCCCGAGCTTCACGCTGAATTTCCTCCGATTCCGCCGCCGGCGCGCAAGACTATGAGATAAGCCGCCGGAGCCGCCGGGAGGCCTCTCAAGGACGGGCGCGAACCCGCCGATAGAGCCGTGATGCTCGACCTGCATGGTGCCCTCCGCCGCGTCATAGAGACGGACGGCTCTGACCTCCACCTCAAGGTT
>JACCXP010000109.1 GCA_013696905.1 Thermoleophilaceae bacterium | reverse complement strand
GCGCGGCAGCCGGCGCGCGCAGCGCGCGGCCCGCAGGAGACGTGCCACTACGACGGCGGCGGAAGGCTCCGCAAACGGCCGCCGAGGCGCCGCCGCGCTCGCCGAAGGCCGCCAGGCAACCCCCACGGGTGCCCAGGCCACGCCCGATCGCGGGCCTGCGAGCGAGATCGAGTCCCGCACACCCGCGACGCCCGAGCGACCGAGCCGCACTCCGAGCATTCCGTCCGTGCCCGCTGCCCCGAACCGACCCGAGGCGAAGGGCGCGCCGCAGCCGCCCGACACGCCTCAGGCCCCGGCCGCCCCGAGCCTGCCGGTCACACCGAGCACGCCGAGCGCCCCTTCGACGCCCAACCTGCCCTCCACGCCAACCATCCCACGCGAGCTGCCGGTCGTTCCTCCGATACAGGCCCCTGACCTTCCGTCGGTGCCCCTACCTTGATCGGGAGGCTGCCGGCCCACCTCTGCCGCTAGCTTCGCCCGCCGTCAGGCCGCGCACGATAGGCCTGCGACACGTCCAGGACATCGACGAGACCACCGAGGCGGCTGGCGAGCTCCGGGGCCCGCGAACCCGCCTGCACGCTCAGCTCGAGCCGGGCGTGCCGGTGGCGATCACCGGCGTGGAAGGAGACGCCAACCACGTCGCACTGCTTGCGATGACAGATGGCGAGCACACGCTGAAGCGCGTCCGGCGCATCGGCCAGATGGAGTGAGAAGACGTCTGCGCTCATGCGATCCTCCGGTGAGCCCTGGGGGACCGCCGCGTAGACCACCCGCGCCGCGTCCCCGTTGGGGACTCGGTCGTGGCCCGGCGCGCCGCTTCGGCGTGCGGGCCTAGGTGGCAATGGCGATGACGATGCTCGCGCGCTGCGCGAGGGGCTCTGTGAGCTGCGACGTCATCGGCGCAGCAACGTAGCAGGCGCGCCGTAGTACGGTCCGGGCACGAGCGGCGCGGAAGGTTGACGTGAGCGACGAGACGGTCAGGCGCTTCGACGAGATCGGCAGGCTCCCGGAGCCCGGGGACAACGTCGCGATCGCCGTCGAGCGGCTCGAGCCGGGCACGCGCGTCGAGCACGACGGCCACCGCTTCGCGATCCGCCACACAGTCCTCGAAGGTCATCGCTTCGCCGCCGAGCCGATTCCCGCCGGGCAGGAGCTGCTCTCCTGGGGCCTGCCGTTCGGCCGTGCCATCAGCGACATCGCTCCCGGCGACTACGCCTGCAACGAGAAGATCCTCCAGGTGCTGGGCGAGCGCGAGGGCGTCGCGAGCGGGCACGGCGACGGGGGCGAGCCGGAGGGCACGCACGACCAGGGCGGCGGTCGAGTGCCGGGCGGGCGCACCCCGGGTCGCCTCGCGCTGCCCGCCGAGCCCAATTTCGAGGATGCGGAGCTGAGGCCGCACGAGCTCGACGAGCGCGCGTTTCGGCCCGGAGCTCCAGTGCCCCTGCACGCGCGCCGGCGCACGTTCATGGGCTACCGACGCCCGGGTGGCCGTGGAGTAGGCACGCGCAACCACGTCGTAGTGCTCGGGATGACATCGCGCACCGGCTCCTACGCGAAGCTGCTCGAGGCGCGCCTGCGGGGCCTCGCCCAAGGGCACGAGCACCTCGACGGCGTCGTCGCGGTGGCCCACACGGAGGGCGGCGAGGAGAAGGCGCCGAACAACCTGGAGCTGCTCCTGCGGACGCTGAGTGGCTTCGTGGTGCACCCGAACGTCGCTGCGGTGCTGGTGGTGGACGAGGCGGTCGGAGCGGTGACCGGGCCGACGCTGCGTGCCTACATGGAGGAGCACGGCTATCCGCTCGAGCACGTGCAACATCGCTTCTTGAGCCTCGGCGGCGGCTTCGCGGGCGACCTCGAACGCGGCGAGCGCATCCTGCGCGACTGGGTCGAGGAGGCCGCCGCCACGCGGCGCACCGAGCAGCCCTTGTCGGAGCTCAAGATCGCGTTGCAGTGCGGGGGCTCCGACGCGTTCTCGGGCGTCTCGGCCAACCCGCTCGTGGGCTGGGTGGCTAAGGAGCTCGTCAAGCACGGCGGCGCGGCGGTGCTGGCCGAGACCGACGAGCTGATCGGGGCCGAGCCCTACGTGCTCAAGAACGTGCGCGACCTCGACACCGCGCGGCGCTTCCTCGCAGCGATCGAGCGCTTCACCGAGCTCGTGGGCTGGCACGGCCACACGGCTGAGGGCAATCCCTCGGGCGGCAACAACTACCGCGGGCTTTACAACATCTCGATCAAGTCGATCGGGGCGGCGGCCAAGCTCGACCCCGACGTGCGCGTCGAGCGGGTGATCGACTACGCCGAGCGCCTTGCCGAACCGGGCTACCACTTCATGGACAGCCCCGGCAACGACCTCGAGAGCGTCGCCGGGGAGGTCGCGTCGGGCTGCAACCTGGTCTTCTTCACCACCGGCAACGGCTCGATTACGAACTTCCCGTTCGTGCCCACGCTCAAGGTCGTGACGACCACGGGCCGCTACGAGCTGCTGCGCAACGAGATGGACGTCAACGCCGGCGCCTACCTCGAGGGCGTCGCGATGGAGGAGCTCGGCGCCGACACCTTCGAGCTTGCGCTGCGCACCGCTTCGGGGGAGCGCAGCGTCGGTGAGAAGGCAGGCCACTCGCAAGTCCAGATCTGGCGCGATTGGAAGCAGACGAGCGGCGAAGGGCTAGAGGCCATCCTGGCCGCACCGGCGCCTGACGGCAAGCCGTTGCTCGTGGCCGAGGAGGTTGAAGGCGATGGCGGGGACCACGTCTTCGACGCCGTCCTGGCCGCTGACGGCGCGTACGCGTGCGACCAGATCGGCCTCGTGATGCCGACGAGCCTCTGCTCCGGCCAGGTCGCGCTGATGATCGCCGCGCGCCTCGCCGAGCGTGCGGTGGGCGCGGGCAAGGTGTCGCGCTTCGTGGCCCTCCCCCACACCGAGGGCTGCGGCAGCTCGGGCGGGGCGTCGCTCGACCTTTACACGCGCGCGGTGCTCGGGCACCTCGCACATCCGATCGTCCGGGTCGGCCTCTTGCTCGAGCACGGCTGCGAGAAGACCCACAACGACTTCTTCCGCACCCGCCTCGCCGAGGCCGGCCTCGACCCGAGCCGCTTCGGCTGGGCCAGCGTGCAGCTCGACGGGGGAATCGAGAGCGTCGGTGACCGCGTCGAGGAGTGGTTCACGCGAGCGCTCGACGGCGCCGATGCACTCGAGGGCGAGCAGGTCGGGCTCGAGCACCTGCGCCTGGGCCTGACTGCGGCCGGTCCGGTCCCCGACGGGGCGGCGCTCGCCTTGGCCGAGCTTGCGCGCACGGTCGTCGGGACCGGCGGCCTGGTCGTGATGGATGAGACGGCGGCGCTGCTCGACTCGCAGCCGTTCCTGCGTGCGACGCTCGGTCCACGTGAGCCGCGCGCCACGCTCGCCCACGGGCAGGCGCCCGAGCGGCCCGGGCTGCACGTGATGGAGTCACCGACGAGCAACCCCACCGAGATCGTGACCGGACTGGGCGCGGCGGGCGTCGACGTGATGCTCGCCCATGTGGGCGGGCGCCCGTTCCAGTCGCACCGGATGATCCCGCTGTTGCAGGCCACGGCCGACGCGGGCATCGCGAGCGAGCACGCCGAGGATCTCGACGTGCTGCTCGAAGGCGACCCGGCGTCGTGGTCTGCGGAGCTGCTCGAGGCGCTGCTCGAGGTGGCCTCGCGCCGCTCGACGCCGCGCCTCTACGGGCACGGCAACACCGGCTTCCAGCTCACGCGCGGCCTGCTCGGAGTGTCGATGTAGCGCCTGGGCCGGGAGAACGAATACCTTCAATCAGAAGCGACAACTCGGGGAGCCGCCATGACCACCGCCACTAGCCCGATCACCGGCGTCGACTTCGTTTGCGTCCCGACGCGGGACCACGACCGCGCCGTCGCCTTCTACACCGAGACGCTCGGCCTCGAGCGCGGCAAGCGCTGGGGCGAGATGCCCGCGACGGAGCTTCAGGCCGGGAGCCTCACGCTCGCCGTGATGGACCCGAGCGCCTTCGGCCAACCCGAGGCGCACCCCAACAGCGCACCGATCGCCCTACAGGTCGACGACGTCGAGGCCGCGCGCAGGCAGCTCGAGGCGAAGGGCGTCACCTTCCACGTCGAGATGATTGACTCGGGTGTCTGTCATCAGGCCATCTTCAGCGACCCGGATGGCAACCCGCTGATCCTCCACCACCGCTACGCGCCCAACTAGGCCGCGTAGCGCTGCGCGGCGCGAGCCCGCCGCTTCGCGGCCTCCTCATCCCGATCCTTCGACGGAGCGGTGGTGACGAGCGCATCGAGCAGCTGAGCGGAGGCATCCGCGACGGCGTCCACGGCGCGCTCGAACGCGTCGGCGTTGGCATGCGAGGGCTTGCTGGAGCCGCTGATCTTGCGGACGTACTGAAGCGCCGCGGCGCGCACCTCGTCAGCGGTCGCCGGCGGCTCGAAGTTGTGAAGCTGTCTGATGTTTCTGCACATGCGTTTCAGGCTACCCGCCCCGAGTCCATGCGGACGTCAGGCCGTGCCGGCCGCCTCGGGGTCGAGCAGCACGGTCACCGACGCCGCCTCGGCCGCGACGAGGCTCGCCGGGGCGGCGCCGGACAGCGGCTCGTCGAACGCGCGCGAGACGGCGCGCGCCTTGTCCGCCCCGGTGACGAGGAAGACGACCTCGCCGGCGGCCGCGAGCGCGGACACGGTGAGCGACACGCGTGCGACCCATGGCGCGAGGCCGGCCCGCTCGACCCCCACGACCGCGCGGGCGCGTTCGTCGAGCGCCGGCGCGCCCGGGAACAGGGAGGCGCAGTGCGCGTCGGGGCCGAGCCCGAGCAGCACGAGGTCGAGTCGTGGCAGCCCCGCGCCGAACGTATCGCGCAAAGCCCCCTCGTACGCCTCCGCGCCGCGAACGGGGCCGAGCTCGCCCTCGATACGGCGTATCGCCGGGCCGGGGCCGGGAAGGCGCTCGAGCAGCGCCTCACGGGCGAGGCGGAAGTTGGACCGCTCGTCCTCGGGGCCGACGCAGCGCTCGTCGCCCCACCACAGCGTGGCGCGCGACCAGTCCGAGCCCGCCTCGGCGGCGAGCTCGTAGGCCCGTCGCGGGGTCGACCCGCCGGTCAGCGCGATCTGTGACCCCGCCTCGGCCGCGGCCGCGAGCAGCTCGGCGGCACGCGGGGCCGGGTCGTCGAGCACGATCCGTCGCGCCGCCACGATCGCTCAGGCTTCGGGGCGCGTGGTCACGCCGCCAGCATGACCGCGGCGGAGCGCAGGGCGGGGCCGTAGGCCAGGTCGTCGGACAGCGCGGCGCGCAGCCCGTCAGCCAGGATCCCCGGCTCCCCGCGCGATGCTCCGATCGCCGTCCACGCCCGCTCGCGGCCGTCCGGCCTACGCTCGCGCGCAGCGAGCCCGCCCCGTCCGCGGTCAAGCGACAGCGAGCCCCCGGGCCCGCCCACCGTGACACCGGCGAGACCGGGGGCGCTCTGCCCGTCGACGGGCTCGAGCCGTAGCTCGACCTGGTTCTCGGGGCCGTCGGCGCTGCCGGTGATCGAGCCGCCTCGATCGCCCGCGAGCCGCCCTCTTCCCGCCCAGCCGAGCTGGGCGCACAGCCACCCCACGAGCAGCAGTCCGCTGGAGGCGGCGGCCGGCTCGTGGCGCACTGTGACGCAGTCGATCCGCGCGAGCATGTCCCTCTGCGCCGGTGGATCGAACGCTGCGGCCAGGCGCTCCCGCCAGGGGGTGGTCCGCAGCCAGGCCAGGTCCACGACCTGCGCCTCGTGCGCAAGCTCCGCCGCGCGCACGAGCGCCGCGGCGGGGTCGGGCTGCTCGCCCGAGTCGACCAGCACGACCTGCGCCGCCGCCAGCATCGCGTCCACCGCCTCGCGGTGGCCAGGCGACCAGACGACTGTCGGCACGTCGCCCACGAGCAGCGGATCGAGAATCGACTCGAGCCGCGAAAGCTGCCCCCGGCCAAGCTCGATCTCGACGCGCTCGCGGCACACGGCAAGCCCACCCGGGTGGCTCGGCAGCTCGCAGCTCATCGTGGCGAAGGCGTCGAGGTCACGTCGCTCGCCATCGGAGATCACGCAGACGAAGGTGCGCGAGGTATGCAGCCGACCGAGACGCTCGAGCCGCTCGACCAGCTCGTCGCGGCGGGCGCGCTCCACCACCGTGACGAGGTTGAGCACGCGCGCCGGCGCGTAGGCCAGCGGGCGCCCGCCGTCGCGATCCCCAGCTAGGCGCGAGAGCGCGGCGGCGATCTCCTTCGGCGTCGTGCCACGCGCACTCCAAGCGACCTCCGGGGTGACGCTCACACCCGTCGCCACGACGCCCCTCGCTCGAGCAGCCGCGCCGCGTCCTCGGGGCCGTCGGACCCCGCGCGGTAGGCCGTCGGAGGAGCCGCGTCGCCCGCCCACGCCCGAAGTATCGGGTCGAAGATCGCCCAGGCCGCCTCGACCTCGTCGCGGCGCGTGAACAGCGTTGCCTGACCGCGCATGGTGTCGACGATCAGGCGCTCGTAGGCCTCGGGCGACTGTGACAGGAAGGACGCCCCGTAGAGGAACTCCATGTTGACCGGTCGGATCTGGATGCGAGCGCCCGGCACCTTCGCCACCAGCGACAGCGACACGCCCTCGTTCGGCTGCACGGAGAGCACCAGTTGGTTGGGCGCCGCTCCGGCCGCGTCGGGGCCCTGGAAGGCGAGGTGGGGCACGGGCTTGAGGGTCACTGCGATCTCGGTGCTCTGGCGCGCGAGGCGCTTGCCGGCGCGCAGGTAGAAGGGCACGCCGGCCCAGCGCCAGTTCTCCACGAACAGCTTCACGGCGACGTAGCTCTCGGTATGCGAGCCGGCGCGCACGCCCTCCTCCTCGAGGTAGCCCGGCACCTCCTCGCCTGCGACCGTCCCCCCGTGGTATTGCCCGCGCACGGCCATGTCCGCAACCTCCTCGGGGTGAGGAGGACGGATCGCGTGCAGCACCTTCACTTTCTCGTTGCGCACCTCGTCCGGCGCCAGCGAGACGGGCGGCTCCATGCACAACAGCGTGAGCAGCTGGAGCAGGTGGTTCTGGGCGATGTCGCGCAGGGCGCCGGCGTTGTCGTAGTAGCCGGCGCGGGAGCCGATGCCGATGTCCTCGGCGGCGGTGATCTGCACGTGGTCGACGTAGGAGCGGTTCCACAGCGGCTCGAAGATGCCGTTGGCGAACCGCAGCACGAGCATGTTCTGGACGGTCTCCTTGCCGAGGTAGTGGTCGATGCGAAAGACCTGGCGCTCCTCGAAGACGTCGAGCACGGCCTGGTTGAGGGCGCGAGCGGAGTCGAGGTCGTGCCCGAAGGGCTTCTCGACCACCACGCGCGCCTGCGATCGCTCGGGCCGCGCGAGCCCGGCGCCGCCGAGCCCTCCGATCGCGGGCTCGAACAACCCGGGCGCCGTGGCGAGGTAGAAGATCCGGTTCGTCGCTACTCCGGCGCCGGCCTCGAGCTCGGCCGCGAGCTCCGCCACCCGCCCGTAGGTCGTCGCGTCGTCGAGCGATCCCGACACGTAGCGCACGCGCTCGAGCAGCGCCCGCAGCACCTCGGCGTCGGGAGCACGACGAGAGAAGCGCTCGATCGCCTCCCCGGCGTAGTCGCGGAAGCCGTCGTCGCCGAGCTCGCGTCGAGCCACGCCGATCATCTCGAAGTGGGCGGGCAGCGAGCCCTCGTGCGCGAGGTTGTAGATCGCGGGCAGCAGCTTGCGCCGTGCAAGGTCGCCCGTGGCACCGAAGATCACGAGCGTCGTCGGGTCGATCGGAAGGTGCTCGAGCCCGACCGAGAGCGGATTCTCCTGAACGGTTGCCATCCGCTCGCGCCCTACCCTCGACCCTGCCCGAGCCGCTCGACGAGCCGCTCGAGCGCCATCGCGGGGTCTCCCTCGAGCCGGATGCGCTCGGCCGGGAGGCCGTGCGAGCGCAGCGCCTCGAGGTCGCCCGCGGCCTGCGCCTCGATCAGAGTGCCGAACGAGTACCCCGCAGCCGGGATCTCCAGGTCCTCATCGCGCGCACCGAGCAGCTGAAGGAAGCTGCCGCTCGCTGCGCCGCCTTTGTGCAGCTGGCCGGTCGAGTGCAGGAAGCGCGGGCCATAGCCGAAGGTGGTGGCCACGCCGTGAGCGTCGCGGACCGCCGCGCGCAGGGCGGTGACGGCGCGGTCGAGCTCCGCCGAGGGCTCGAGGTAGCCCATCAGCGCCAGGTACCGCGGCGGCTCGAGCCCCTCGGCGAGGGCGTACAGCGCCGCGTCGTCCGCCTCCGTCACCTGCGGAAGCTCGCCCTCCCTTTCGTAGCGCTCGAGCACTGCCGCCGTTGCGTCCTTCGCCTCCTGGACGTTGGGCTGGTCGTAGGGGTTGATCTCGAGCACCCAGCCGGCGACCGCCGTGGCGAGCTCCCAGACGAAGAACAGCCGCCCGAGGTCCTCGACGCCGTCGAACGGAAGCTC
This sequence comes from Thermoleophilaceae bacterium, assembly GCA_013696905.1. Taxonomy (GTDB): domain Bacteria; phylum Actinomycetota; class Thermoleophilia; order Solirubrobacterales; family Thermoleophilaceae; genus JACCXP01. Next base: position 3,835 of record JACCXP010000109.1, on the reverse strand, counting down.
GATCACGGGGTGCCCGGCGGCGGCGAGCGCATCGAGCGTGGCGGGGTCGCCGCCGTGGGCGACGAACACCCGGTCATGCCCGTAGGCGCCCGGCTCGCCCAGCGGCTCGCCGGCGACCGGCAGGATCCCGCGACCCAGCTTGCCGGTGCTCTCGGCGATCAGCTGCTCGACCCATAGGCCGAGCGCCGCGATCGGCTCCGCCAGCACTAGCGTCAGCTTGTCGCGACCGCGAAGCGCGAGCTCGCCGAGCGCCGCCCCGAGCCAGAGGGCGTCGTTGGCTTCGCCCTCGACCGCAGAGGCTGCTGCCGCCTGCGCGGCGCGCTCGAGCACCGCGGCGAGGTCGACGCCGAGCAGCCCGGCCGGCACGAGCCCGAAGTAGGAGAGCGCGGAGTAGCGCCCGCCGATGTCGGGGTCGTTCAGGAACGTGCGCCGGAAGCCGTGCGCCTCGGCCAGCTCCACCAGCGAGGAGCCGGGGTCCGTGATCGCCACGAACGAGCGCCCGGCCTCGTCCCCTAGCCGCTCGGACAGGCGCGCGTGGAAGTGGCGGAACAGCGACAGCGTCTCGATCGTGCCGCCCGACTTCGTCGAGACGAGGAAGAGTGCGCGCTCGAGGTCGACGGCGCGCTCAACAGCGAGCACGGCCGCGGGGTGGGTCGAGTCGAGCACGTGCAGCTCGAGGCCGTCTGGTCGGCGGCCGAACGAGAGGCGAAAGACCTCGGGGGCGAGACTCGATCCGCCCATCCCGAGCAGGACGACGTCGGTCAGTCCCTCGGCGGCACACTCGCTCCTGAGCGCCTCGATCTCGGCAAGCGCGGAACGCATCACGCGCGGGCTGTCGAGCCAGCCCAGGCGATCGGCGATCTCGGGTGCCGAAGCTTCGCCCCAGAGGGTCGCGTCGCGGGCCCAGATCCGTGGCACGAGATCCGCCCGCGTTGCCGCTGCGAGGCGCTCGGCGACGGCACGGTCAAGCTCCGCCGGGAGCGCGGCGCGGCGCGGCGAGCCAGGCGTCGAGCTCACGCCGCCACGCCCGCGACGTTTGCGGCGTGCTCCTGGGCGGCCAGCAGCCCAGCGCCGATCACGCCGGCGGCGGCGCCTGTGAGCGCGAGCTCGACCTGGCTGCGGGCGACGATCATCGGCAGCGCGCGCGCCGTGGCCTCACGCCGCGCCGTCTGGAAGAAGAGGTCGGCATGGCCAGAGAGGCCGCCGCCGATCGCGACGCGCTCGGGCTCGAAGGCGTTCAGGACGACGGCGATCGCGACCCCGAGCCGGCGGCCGAACTCGTCGAGGAGCGCCAGCGCGTCGGCGTCCCCGGCGCGCGCGAGACGGACCGTGTCGCGACCCTTGACGCGACCGTGCTCGGCCACGAGCCGACCGAGCGGCGACCCTGGACGGGCCCGGCCCAGCTCGCTCGCATCGCGCTCGAGCGCGAGGCCCGAGCACAAAGCCTCGATGCAGCCCCGATTCGGGCAGTTGCCGGGGCACTCCGGACCGTCGATCTCGATCACGAGATGACCGAGCTCCGCGCCAAGACCGGAGGCACCGCGGTAGATGGATCCGTCGAGCACCAGGCCGCCGCCGACGCCCGTGCCGAGCGTGAGCATGACGAGATGCCGCGCCCCCACCGCGTGCGCCTCGGCGAGCGCGGCGCAGTTGCCGTCGTTGTCCACGTGCACGGGCGCGCCGAGCCGCTGCCCGAGCTCCTCACGCAGCGGTACGCCCTCGAGCGGGATGTTGACGCTCGCGAGCACCCGCCCGGTCGAGAACTCGACCTGCGACGGCACGCCGACGCCGATCGCGGCCGGGGCGCCCTTGCGGCTCATCACCTCGCGCACGCAGGCCTCGATCCCGTCGAGCAGCCGCGCTCCGCTCTCGAGGTCGGTCGGATGCTCGACCACCTGCTGCGCCCGGCCGCCGCCGATCACGGAGGCCGCCACCTTCGTGCCACCTACGTCGACGCCGATGAACAGCGGCTCCTCGAGGGCGGCGGGGGCTGCTTCGGCGGTGCCCACGGCGTGAGCGTACTCGCGGGCAGGCGCCGCATCTGCTAACAAGTCACGGACATGGACCGGCGCCTGGCGATGAAGAACCTCCGCACCGCGCTGATCGCGACGGCCGTGTCGCTGTTCGTCTTCGCGGGCGCCTTCTTCAGCGCGCTCGTCTACTGATGGAAGCGCGGGCTCACGAGGCGCTGCCGCCGCCGTCCGAGCAGGTCCACCTCCCAGGTCCTTCCTACCTTCCCGCCCTGCTGGCGCTCGGCGCGACGATCGCCCTGGCCGGCGTCGTGCTCGCCTGGGCCGTGTTCGCGATCGGGATGGCGATCGTTGTGATCTCCGTCGCGCGCTGGATCGGCGAGGCGCGCGAGGAGATGGCCGAGTTGCCGATCGAGCATCGCCAGTGATCCGCAAGCTCGACTTCATCGGCATCCCCTCGCAGGACGCGGAGCGCTCGCGCAGCTTCTACGTCGACACGCTCGGGCTGCGCCCGGACGAGCACGCGCGCTTCGAGGCTTGGCTGGGCGAGACGTGCTTCGGCATCTGGGAGCCCGAGCGGATGGGCATGCCCTTCGCGCCGCAGAAGAACGCCCACCCGGCGCTGCACGTCGACGACGTCGCCGCGGCCCGGGCCGAGCTCGAGGCCAAGGGCGTCGTGTTCTACGGCGACACGATGGACACGGGCGTATGCCACATGGCGCTGTTCACCGACCCGGACGGCAACGACCTGATGCTCCACCACCGCTACGCGCCCCGCGACGCAGGGGCCTGACGACCCTCGAAGCTAGCCGCTCTCGGCGGCGCGGGTCCAGCAGCGCACGATGTCGCGCATCGAGATGATGCCGACGGTCTCGCCGCCGTCCACGACCACCAGGTGACGAAAGCCGCCGCGCTCCATCGCGGCGGCGGCGCGTTCGAGCGGCCAGTCCGGCGCAGCGAAGGTCAGGTTCGTCGAGAGGTGCTCGGACACCGTCTCGGCATCCGGGTCCTGGCCGTCGGAGATCGCACGCATCAGGTCGCGCTCCGTGAAGATGCCTGGACCAGGCTGGTCGCCGTCGATCACGATCGCCGCTCCGACGTTGCGCTTGCTCATCAGCCTGGCCGCCTCGCGCAGCGTGTGGCCGGGCCCGACGCTCACGACCGCCGCCGTCATCGCATCATCGACCTGCATCATGTTCCCCTTCCTCTCAGTGACCGATCCGTCGCCCTCCGGGCCGGGCGAGTATCTCAAGTCACGCCCGAAGTGGGCGTTGCGGAGATCCGGGGGCCGGGGCGCTGCGTATCGATTTGGAGATGCCGAAGCGTGAGACGACGATCCAGCGCCGCCGTGCCATCTTCGAGGATGCGACGCGCCTGATCGAGCGCGAGTACGCGGACGACCTCGACCTCGACCTGGTCGCCCAGCGCGTCGCCACGTCGCGACGCCAGCTCCAGCGCACGTTCGCCGAGGTCGGCGGGACGTCATTTCGCTCCTACCTCGCGCGTGTGCGCATGCGCCGAGCGGTGGAGCTGCTGCAAGAGGGACAGACGCCGGTGCGCGACATCGCGATGAGCGTCGGCTACCGCCAGCCCGCCCAGTTCGCCAAGGCCTTCCGGCGACACCACGGCACGCCGCCGTCGAGCCTGCGCGGCTCCTCCGAGTCGCTCGCAGCCTGACGCTCCCCGGACGCCGACCGGCGCCTTCGATCGGGGTGCTCGCCTACACTCCCCGCCCCGCGCCGCGGCTCGTGCCCGGTACGATTGCGACGTTCTCGATCGGGAGGTAAGCGCACAGTGACGATGGCCGCCAAGCTGAGGGCACCGGGCTGGTACCGAGCCGCGCTGTCCTTGCCCGTAGGCGCGGC
>JACCXP010000094.1 GCA_013696905.1 Thermoleophilaceae bacterium | reverse complement strand
ATGGGCCGTGAAGGAATCGAACCTTCAACCTTGGGATTAAGAGTCCCCTGCTCTGCCAATTGAGCTAACGGCCCGAACGGGCGATTTTAGGCGCTGCCCGACTCGGCGACCGACGACAGCGCGTCCTCACGCGTGGCGTGGATCGCGAACACCTCGTCGAGCCCGGTGATCTCGAACACCTTAGTGATGCTCGGCTGCGTGCACACGAGCGCGAGCGCCCCATCCTCCGAGCGCAGCCGCTTGACCGCGCCGACCAGGACGCCGAGCGTGGTCGAGTCGATGAACGTGGCTTGCGACAGGTCGACCACGACGTGACTCTTGCCCGCGTCGATCACCCCCAGCAGCAGCTCCTTGAACTCCGGCGCCGAGTACAGATCCACCGCACCTGCCAGCTCGATCACGTGCGTACGGGCGTCCATTGCCTCGTCTTCGATCGTGAAGCTCAGCCGCCCGCGCCGCCCTTCTGCGCCGCCGCAGCTGCCTCGATCTGCTGGAGCTGGGTGCGCACGGCCCTTCGCTGCGCTCGCGGGGCGAGCTCCACGGCTCGCTCGCCGGCGAGGTCCGCCTTGCGCGCCTGCCCGGCCTGAGTCGCGAGCTGCGAAAGCTGGAGGTAGGCCTGGGCGCTCGGACGAGCCCTCGCCACGATCTCGGCCGCGCGCGTGGCCTGCGGGTACTGCTCGAGGCCGACATACGCCTGCACCATCAGGCCGGCGAGGGAGTCGTCCGGCTTGGACGGATCGAGCGCGAGGTAGCGCGTCCAGGCCGCGGAGGCCTCACGCAGGTCGGCCTTGCCGCCGGCGGTGAAGATGCCGGTGTCGGGGTTCGCGCTCTGAGCGGCGAGCTGATAGTTGCCGCGGATGACATCCTTGAGCGCCGCCTGGTCGCGTGGGTTGGCGGCCAGGCGCCGATCGGCTGCCTCGATGCGGTTCTCGACGATCGAGTTGTCCCCGCCCGCGGCGTTGCGCTCGCGGAAGGCGTCGAACAGCCCGCCCTGCACGTCGCCGCCGATGCCGAACAGCACGAGCCCGCCACCCATCAGGATCGCAAGCATCAGGTACGTGCCCTGCACGACCCGCCGGCGCTTGCCCTGGAGGTCGAAGAGCATCAGTCGGGGCCCTCAGCCGAGGCCGGCTCGGGTTCGCTCGGGGCGGAGTGCCCGAACGCCACCGCGAGCAGGATCGAGAGCTCGAAGAGCACGTAGAGCGGCGCCATCGAGATAGCCATCGTCACCGGATCTTGTCCCGGGAGTAGTGCAGCGACGATTGCTATCGCCAGCACGGCATAGCCGCGGTTCTTGCGCAGCTGGGCGGGCGTGACGATCCCGAGTCGCGTGACCGCGAGTACCGCGACGGGGATCTGGAAGAGGATGCCGATCGCGATCAGCGACAGCGCCGCGAACGAGTAGAACTCGCGCGCGCGCACCTGTGTGTTGAACTCGTCGGCGTTGAAGGCCAGCAGGAAGTCGACCGCCTTCGGCAGCACGACGTAGTAGCCGAACACGACCCCGGCGATGAACAGCACCGGCACCATCATCAGCAGCGGCAGCGCCACCTTGCGCTCGGTCGGGCTGAACGCGGGCAGCACGAACGCGTACAGCTGGTAGAGCAGTATCGGCATCGCCAGCAGGATCGCGGCGTAGGCGGAGACCGTGAACGTCGTCGTGAACTGCTCGCCGACCCCGAGCGTGATCGGCTGCACCCCGTCGAGCGGGGCGTTCATGATCGTGAGGATGAGGTGGTTCTGCCACAGGCACAGGGAGAGCGCGACCACGAATGCGACGGCTGAATAGATCAGCCGCGAGCGGAGCTCGTCGAGGTGATCGACGAGCGACAGCCGGTCGTCGTGGGCGACCGGCTTTAGCCTGCGCCTGGGCGCGGCGGACTGGGGCGGTGATGAGGCGACGGCTGGGGCCCGGTCGGCTTGCTAGGGGGCCCGCTCGCCGGCGGGCTTCGCCGGCTCGCGCTCAGGCGGCCGATCGGCCTCGATGCGAGTGGTCGCGGGCGGGAGCTGCGAGCGGTTGTCCGCCGGCTCGTCGTCGTCGCCTCCCTTGCCGGTCACCGAGTCCTTGAACTCTCGCATCCCGGTGCCGAGCGACTTGCCAAGACCGGGCAGGCGCTTGGGCCCAAAGATGATGAGCACGATGACGAGGACGATGACGATCTCGAGCGGGCCGATGTTCGGTATCACTGCTGCCTCCGTTCGCTGGTACTGCTCATCCTACCGCTGCCCTTCCTGCGCTCGGGACGGCTCGGCGGATCAGTCGCGCGGCTCGAAGTTGAGGTGGAAGCGGCTCGCCGTCGGCTCGGTCTGGCCCTGGTACTTCGAGCCCCCTTCGACCGTGCCGTAGGGACGCTCGACCGGAGCGTCCATGCGCATGAACGAGAGCTGGCCGATCGGCATGCCGCGGTAGATCGTGATCGGCAGGCTGAGCACGTTCGAGAGCTCGAGTGTGAGGTTGCCCGAGAACCCGGCGTCGACGAACCCGGCGGTCGAATGGATCAGCAGTCCCAGGCGCCCGAGTGAGCTCTTTCCCTCGAGCCTCGCGACGAGGTCGTCGGGGACGGTGATCCGCTCGAGCGTCTGCCCCAGCACGAACTCGCCCGGATGCAGGATGAAGGGCTCTTCCCCCGGCGCCTCGACGAGATCCGTCAGCCCCTCCATCGGCTGGCGCACGTCGATGTAGGGATAGCGGTGGTTGTGGAAGACCCGGAAGCGCCCGTCCACGCGCACGTCAACGCTCGAGGGCTGCACGAGCGACGGGTCGAACGGGTCGATCACGATCCGGCCCGCCTCGACCTCGGCCCGGATGGAGCGGTCGCTGAGCACCACGGAGCGCGCGAGTCTAGACCGTTTGGCCAGGTCGGCCGCCTGCCCTTCAGTTACCGAGTCCTCCTGCCGATTACCGGCGCATAAGGAGACCTGGACCATGTCGATCCCCCCAAACCAAGGCCACCACGTCAAGCGCATCGTGCTGCCGAGCGGCAAGACGATCGACGTCGTCTACTTCTCGGACGCGGTGTCTGAGATCGCCTCGCCGCGCCCCGCCGGGCTTCCCCAGCCCAGCGGCCCCGAGCGCGATGGCGACCCCGACCTCCACATCTGCCGCGAGTGCGCCTCGGAGCTCGTCTACCCGACGAGCTGGGAGGAGTCACGCGCGCGCCAGTGGCGCGTCACGCTGCGCTGCCCCGACTGCGAGTGGACGCTCGATGCGGTCTTCGGCCAGGACATCGTCGATCGCTTCGACGAAGTCCTCGACCTCGGCACCGAGGCGCTGATGAACGACCTGCGCCAGCTCACCTGCGCCAACATGGCCGAGGAGATCGACCGCTTCGTGAGCGCCCTCGACGCGGGCGCGATCATGCCGATGGACTTCTAGGCCACCAGTTCTCCTCTGGCCTCGCCGGCTTGCTCCGCCGGCAGGTGGCAACGCGCTCGGCATACTCTTCCAGCGTGCCCTCCGATGGCTTCTCGCGGTTTCCCATGCCTCGCCGGGACTCATCGCACCGGGCGGGCAACGGCGGCGGAGGCGAATCCATGTCGGGGACGAGCAAGGTCGTCGCCAAGTCCCTGAGCGCCAAGGAGATCGGTAGCGCGGTCGTCGACTGTGGCCTGTACGACGGCGGGAAGCGGCTCGGCGGGCGTATCGAGCTCGAGACAGCTCTCCAGCAGGCGGCGGCTTGCACCGACGGCTTCGTGTGGATCGGGCTTCACGACGCGAGCCCGGACGTCATAGAGACGGTGGGCGAGCACTTCCGACTGCACCCGCTCGCGATCGAAGACGCCATTCACGCCCATCAGCGACCGAAGCTCGAGACGTTCGGGAACTCTCTGCTGCTGGTTCTGAAGACCGCTCGCTACATCGATAGTGAGGATCTGGTCGAGATCGGCGAGGTCCTGATGTTCGTCGGGGCGAACTTCGTCGTGACCGTCCGCCACGGCCAAGGCAGCCCGCTGCACGACCTGCGCGAGGACCTCGAAGCGCACCCCGACCTGCTCCGGTTGGGGCCGAGCTCCGTGCTCTACGCGGTCGCCGACCGGGTGGTGGACGACTACGCCGGCGTGATCGACGGCTTCGAGGTGGACATCGAGGAGGTCGAGGCCGAGGTCTTCTCAGGATCCGGAACGAACCCGGCCGAGCGCATCTACAGGCTCAAGCGAGAGGTGCTCGAGTTCAGGCGCGCGGTGACCCCACTCATCGTGCCGATTCAGCGCCTGACCGAGAGCCAGACTGGACTGCCCCTCGACCCGCGCACAGGCGACTACTTCCGCGACGTCCAAGACCATCTCGTCCGCGACAGCGAGCGCATCCACGGCTTCGACGAGATCTTGGCCGGCGTGCTGCAGGCCAACCTCGCGCAACTCACCGTCCGCGACAATCAGGATCTCCGCAAGATCTCGGCCTGGGTGGCCATCATCGCCGTGCCAACGATGATCGTCGGCATCTACGGAATGAACTTCGCGTACATGCCCGAGCTCAGGTGGCGCTTCGGCTACCCGCTCGTGCTTGCGATCATCTTGATCGTCTGCGCCGCGCTGCACAGGCGCTTCAAGCTCATCGGCTGGCTCTAACGAGCCTTCCCTGCCGGGGCCAGCAGCAGCGCGACCACCGTCGCGAGCGCTACGGCGTAGACCATCACCGGTCCGAGATACTCCACTCGCAGATCGGTCCCCGACACGAGCACACCGCCGATGAGCACCGCCCCAAGGACGATGCCGGCCGCGGTCCTCGTGGTCGAAGACGAGCTCACAGAGCGATCGTAGCCTTCAGTAGTCGCGCCATCCCCGTCGCTCGTACTCGAGGATCCGGGGCCGATCGAGCGTCGAGGGCTCGACGGGCAGCCGCGAGCGGTCGCGCGGAAACCGCGCCGCCGCCTCGAGCACGCCGCGGTCGAGGAAGCGAAGCGGCGCCGGTGCGGCCAGCTCGAGCGCCGGCGGGCCCCCGACCGCGGCCATCACGAAGCCCCAGTCGCCGAAGCTCGGCACGTCCACGTGGTAGGGCCGCGTGTGCAGGCCGGCGGTGCGCAGCGTTCGCTCGATCGACCAGAAGGCCTCGGGCGCGAAATAGGGCGACCCGGCCTGCACGACGACCCGGCCGCCCGGGGCGAGCGCGGCCCTCACGAGCTCATACATCTCGGCCGAGTAGAGCTTCGCCGTGCCGGCGTCGTCGGGGTCCGGGAAGTCGAGCAGCACCACGTCGAAGCGCTCCGCCCGCGAGCGCAGCCAGGAGAACGCGTCGCCCTGCACGACCTCGACACGCGGATCGAAGAGGCTACGGCCGTTGAGCTCGGCCAGGCGCTGGTCGTGGCGGGCAAGATCGAGCATGCGTGGGTCGAGCTCGACCTCCACCGCGCGGCGCAGATCGGGGTAGCGCAGCAGCTCGCGCAGCGCCAGGCCGTCGCCGCCCCCGAGCACCAGCACGGACCGGTGGCGCCCGGCCATCGCCGGATGCACGAGCGACTCGTGGTAGCGGTACTCGTCCTTGGACGAGAACTGCAGGTCGCCGTTCAGGAACAGGCGCAGGTCGTCGGTGCCGCGCTCGTGGGTCATCACCACGTCCTGGTAGCGGGTGCGCTCGGAGTGGACGATCGGGTCGTCGTAGAGGCTCTGGCGGGCCGAGACCTCGAACGGGGCGGCAAGCGCCGCCGCCAGCGCAAGCGCCCCGAGCACGGCCACGAGCGCGGCGCTCGCCACGACTCGCGCCCTACGCGTCAGCTCGCGTGCGAACAGCCACAGGATCAGCAGCCCGGCCAGCGAGTTCACGGCGCCGACCGCCAGAGCGCCCTGGATCTGACCCAGGAACGGCAGGATCAGGAAGGGGAAGGCAAGCCCGGCGACGACGGCGCCGAGGTAGTCGGCGGCCAGCAGGTCGGCCACCGACGAGCCCGGCTCGCGGCGACCCAGGCGCCCCAGCAGGGACATCAGGAGCGGGATCTCGCAGCCCACGAGGACGCCGATCAGCGCGGCCACGACGATCATCGTCGGCTGGTAAAGGTCGAGCCAGGCGAAGGAGGCGTACAGCAGCATCGCCGAGCTTCCGCCCGCCAGGGCAACGGCCGCCTCGACCGCGACGAAGGCCTCGACGGCCCGCCCGAGCATCGGCTTGGCCAACAGGGCTCCGAGCCCCATCGACGACACGAACGACGCCAGCACGATCGACACCTGGAAGATCGAGTTGCCGAACAGGTACGTGCCGAGCGCGATGATCACCAGCTCGTAGACGAAGCCGCATACCGCCACCGTCAGGACGCAGAAGAGCAGCAGGGCGCGGGCGCGGCGCTCGCTGACCGGGAGCGGCGGTCGCGCAGCGGCCACAGGCGGGGCGGACACCGCCGTCACGGGACTAGGAGATCGCCGCCGCCAGGATCGCACCCAGCGAGATCAGCGCGGCGGCGATCATGTAGGTCACCGGCTGATCGCCCTCCCCGGCGATGATGTGGCCCAGCCGGTCGGGGGTGATCACGTCGATGACCTTGAACGAGACGCCCATCAGCACGATTCCGACCACCCCGTAGCCGCCCGCCTGGGCCAGGCCCTGCCCGAGGTTGCCCTCGGCGTTCCAGATCGCGACGCTGACGATCGCGCCGATGCCGAGCAGGGCGGCGGCCGTGATCAGGCCCGCGTCGCGGCTGCGGTCGTGCACGAGCACCTTGCCGAGGTTGCCGGGGATCACCAGGTCGATCACGAAGTAGCCGAGCACGAGCAGGGCGAGCCCCTCGACCCCGTAGAGCAGCCCGCCCGCCAGGTCGATCAGGTAGTCGTTCATCGTCTCGTCTCCTCGCTTAGCTGACCCTGGAACCGGGACCGCGCTCGGCCGCGCGCCCGCGAAGCACCGACATCACTCCGGCCCCCGCTACGAGCACGAGGAGCCCGGCGCCGAGCGCTCCCAGCGCCGCCACCCACCAGTAGGCCCGCCACCAGTCACTCGACGGGCTGTCGGTCGGCCGGTCGGCAGCGGGGATCGGCTCGGTGGGCGCCTCGAAGGGCACGTAGGGGGCGAGCCCGGCCTCGGCCACGAGCAGCGGCAGCACGCCGGTCATGTCGATCACGGCCTGGTCGTCGTCCTCCGAGAGGAGGCTGCTCTCGTCGTAGCCGAGCTCGGCGAGCTGTCCCGTGGTCGGGGGTCGCGGCAGGTTCGAGTCGATCCCGAAGGAGGAGACGCTGTCCTCGGACTCCGAGGTCTCGCTGGTGTAGACGACGCCGGCCTGAAGCACCGCGTAGCGCCGGCAGCCGGCGCGGTCGAGCGGCCGGCCTGGACCCTGCGAGGAGCCGGCCTCGAGCCCCCCGGGACCGCCCGACTCGTCCTGCACCTGCACCTCCCAGCCGTAGCAGACGTCCTGCTCGTCGGTGGCCTCGGCGAGCGCCTGGGCGAGCTCATCGGCGTCGGCCTGCTCGACGATCGGAACGGCCGCGCTCGTCGCCGGGAAGCACAGCAGCGCGATCACGGCCAGGAGCGTCGCGACGAGCCGTGGCATCACTTGCCGCCGCCTGGACCGCCGCCCCGGAAGGACTCGCCCGGTCCTGAGTACGTGCCCCAGAAGCCGCCGACGTAGGGGTAGAAGTGGCTGTAGCCGCGCCGCTCGTCGTCGACCATGATCCGCGAGCCGCCGCGCCCGTCGGGGACCACGCCCACGAAGTCCTTCGAGTAGCGCAGGAAGACGCCCGAGGCGGTGTTGCGCCGGTCGGCGGGCGGACGAGCGCCGGCGATCTCGGCCGCTGTGCGGGTGGGCGGCTGGTCGGAGCGGTAGACGAGCGAGCGCCCCTCACGGGTCCGCTCCTCGCGCTCGAAGCGGTAGTTGTCCCGCACGTGGTTGCGCACGGAGGCGTCCAGCCCGCACCCGGCGAGCAGCACAATGGCCAGGGCCACGACCAGGGCGGAGGACGAACGGGGGATCATCGTCGCCGCAGGGCGCTGGCGGTGTGCACCAGCTCCCGCGTCTGCGGATAGGAATGCCACGTGTCCCAGGCGAGCGTCGGGCCCGTCGCGCGAAAGCGGATCGCGGTGAAGGCATTCCGCAGCCCGGGAAACAGCCCGACGAGCGCCCGGGGCTCCGCCGACAGCCGCGCCAGCAGCGTCGCCGAGCGGCGCTCGTGCCCGTCGGGCGCGAGGAGCATGCGCCGTGAGGAGAACGAATACTCACCGCCGGGGCACGAGGACGACAGCCTGCCGGGCAGCTCGCCGTCGGTCTCCGGCAGGCAGGCCACGACCTCCGATAGCTCGACCCCGTCGGGGCCGACGAGGACCTGGTGCGAGCAGCCGAGTATCCGAAGCTCGATCTCCCATCCCTTACACGTCGGTCGCAGCCACTCGAGCGCCGGCCGCGGCCCGCCGCCGAGCGCGAGTGCGAGGTCGCTCGCCCTCGCGTCGGCGAAGGGAGCGGCGATCTCGCGCAGGCCGGTCAGGCGCCGGCCTCGTCGGCGCGCGCCGCCTCCGTGGCCGCCTCCTGCTCGCGCAGCGAGGTGCGAAGGCTCTCGATCTCGCCGTCCAAGCGCTCGGACTGGTGCGCGTAGCGATCGGCGACCGTCTCGAGCATCGGCTCTGCGCCGCGCAGCTTGGACCGCTCCTTCAGGCGGATCCGCTCCGAGTCGGCGCGTGCCCTGGCCTTCACCAAGTCGTTGATCTGCTCGCGCAGGCGCCGCTCGGTCGCCTCGGCGGCCTGGAGCGTGGTCTCGGCCGCCGCTGCACCCTGCGAGGCGAGCTGCTCCTCCGGGCTCACGCCCCGCCCCGTGATGGGTAGATGTCGAGCGCATGCGGGGAGATCTTCGTGCCCAGTGAGACCTCCCAGTCGCCCTCGCCGGTGTAGCGCTCGAAGCCGAGCCGCCGCTCTGCCGCCGCGTAGTCGGCGTACTCCGCAACGCCGCCCCCCAGGGCTCCGGTCACGCCCTCGGATGTGTAGTTGGCCCGGCCACGCTCCTC
>JACCXP010000090.1 GCA_013696905.1 Thermoleophilaceae bacterium | reverse complement strand
GGGCTAGCTTGCGCCTGATCGAACGGCGTATCGGCCTGCTGTTCGCCGTCTTCCTCGCCGCGCTCGCGGTGGCGACCGTGCGGGCGGCCTGGCTCGGCACGGTGCAGGCGGCCGACCTGCGCGGCCGGGCCGTCGCGCAACAGGTCGAGGACCTGAGGGTCCCCGCCCGCCGGGGGACGATCAGCGACCGGCGAGGAGTCGAGCTGGCGGTCTCCGAGGACTCGGTGACGGTCTTCGCGAATCCGCTGCTGATCAAGGATCCCGCGGGGGTGGCCGCCAAGCTCGCGCCGCTGCTCGGGCGGCCGGAGCCAGAGCTGATCGAAGCGCTCGGCGACCGCCGCAAGGGCTTCGTCTACCTCGCACGCAAGCTCCCGCTCGCGCGCGGCGACCGCGTGACGAAGCTCGCCGTCGAGGGCGTCGGCACCCTCGTCGAGCCGCGCCGGCGCTATCCCCAGGGCCCTCTGGCCGCGCAGCTCCTCGGCGCCGTCGGGACGGACAACTACGGACTGGCAGGCATCGAGCAGACGCGCGACGACCGCCTGCGCGGCCGCGACGGGCGCCGCCGCGTGGTCAAGGACGCGCTCGGCAAGCCGATCAACATCGTCGAGACCGAGCGTGCGGTCGCCGGGCACGACCTGCGTCTGACGATCGACGCCGCGATCCAGGAACGCGCCGAGCGCGTGCTCGGTGAGGTGGCCGAGGAGTGGAAGCCGAAGGGTGCGACGGCGCTCGTGATCGACCCGCGCAACGGCGAGCTGCTCGCGCTCGCCAACTGGCCGCGCGTCGACCCGGCAGACTTCGGCTCGGCGCCCGACTACGCGCGCCAGAACCGCGCCGTCTCGGCGACCTACGAGCCGGGCTCGACGTTCAAGGCCTTCACGGTCGCGGGCGCGCTCGAGGAGGCCGAGATCACGCCCGACTCGCTGTTCGACCTGCCGCCTCAGATCCAGGTCGCCGACCGCACGATCGGCGAGGCCCACGACCGCGGCGCGATCACGCTCAGCGTGGCCAACATCCTCAAGCAGTCCTCGAACGTGGGCTCGGTGAAGGTCGGCCAGCGGCTCGGCGACGTCCGCTTCGACCGCTGGGTGCGCCGTTTCGGCTTCGGCTCGGTCACAGACGTCGACCTACCCGGAGAGTCGGGCGGCATCGTGCCGCGGCCACGGGAGTACTCGGGCGCCTCGCTCGGCAACCTGCCGATCGGCCAGGGCCTCGCGGTCACCCCAATCCAGATGGCGACGGCCTACGCGGCGATCGCCCGCGGCGGCGTGGCGAGGCGGCCGCACCTGGAGCTCGGCGCGCCCGCGCCGGCTCGGCGCGTCATCTCCGCCCGCACGGCCCACCAGGTCTCGCGCATGCTCGAGGGCGTGCTCGGTCCGGGCGGCACCGCCGAGGAGGCGCGCGTGCGCGGCTACAAGCTCGCGGGCAAGACCGGGACGGCGGAGAAGCCGGACGCGCAGGGCGGCTACTCGAAGAGCGCCTTCGTGTCCTCGTTCATCGGCTTTGCGCCGGCCCGCAACCCGCGCCTGCTGGTCGCCGTCGTCGTCGACGAGCCGCAGGGGGAGATCTACGGCGGCGTCGTGGCAGCGCCGGCGTTCGAGAAGATCGTCTCGTTCGCGCTCCCCTACATGCGCATCCCGCCGCACTAAGCTTGCGCTGCTCGATGACCCTCAGAGAGCTGATGGAAGACGGTGGCGCTCCCGCGCTCGAGGTCACCGATCTCGCGTATTCGAGCGACCGGGTCGCCCCCGGGGCGCTCTTCTTCTGCGTGCCCGGTTTCCGCTCCGACGGCCACGATCACGCTCCGGCCGCGGTCGCGCGCGGCGCCGCCGCGCTCGTGTGCGAGCGCCCGCTCTCACTCGGCGTGCCGGAGGTCCTCGTGCCGGACGTCCGCGCCGCGATGGGCTCCGTCGCGGCGCGCTTCTTCGGCCACCCGACGCGCGAGCTGCGCGTCGTCGGCGTAACAGGCACGAACGGGAAGACGACCACGGCGTTCCTGGCCCGTGACCTGCTCGAGGCCGGTGGGCTTCGCACGGGACTGCTCGGCACCGTCAAGTCCGTGATCGGCGGGCGCGAGGAGCCCGTCGAGCGCACGACCCCCGAGGCGATCGACCTCCAGCGCCTGTTCCGGCGGATGCTCGACGGCGGCGACTCGGCGTGCGTGATCGAGGTGTCCTCGCACGCGCTCGAGCTGCGCCGCGCGGACGGCATCGAGCTCGCCGCGCGCGTCTTCACGAACCTGACCCAGGACCATCTCGACTTCCACCCGACGCTCGAGCACTACTTCCTCGCCAAGCGCCGCCTGTTCGCGGGCCCCGGCGCCTCGATCGTGAACCTCGACGACGCCTACGGGCGGCGCATCGCGGGCGAGATCGCGGACGTTACGACGTTCGCGATCGACTGCCCGGCCGACTACCGGGCGCTCGACGTCTCGTTCGACACGGCGGGGTCCTCGTTCACGTGCGAGACGCCCGACGGGCGGATCGATCTCACGACGCGCCTGCCCGGGCGCTTCAACGTTCAGAACGCGCTCGCCGCGGTGGCTGTGGCGCGCACGCTCGGGATCGACGCGGCGGCGATCGCGCCTGCGCTCGCGGCGGCGGAGCGCGTGCCAGGTCGCTTCGAGCCGGTCGACGAGGGCCAGGGGTTCGCTGTGCTCGTGGACTACGCGCACACGCCGGACTCGCTGGAGAACGTGCTACGCGCGGCGCGAGCGCTCACCGGCGCGCGCCTGCACGTCGTCTTCGGCGCCGGCGGCGACCGCGACCGCAGCAAGCGGCCGCTGATGGGTCGGGTGGCCGCCGCGCTCTCCGATCGCGCGATCGTCACCTCGGACAACCCCCGCTCCGAGGATCCCGAGGCGATCGTCGACGAGGTGATGATCGGGGCCCCCGATGCCGAGCGCGAGGTCGACCGCGCGCGGGCGATCGCGTGGGCGATCGAGACGGCCGCCCCGGGCGACGTCGTCGTGATCGCGGGCAAGGGCCACGAACAGGGGCAGGAGCTCGCCGGCGGGCGGAAGGAGCCCTTCGACGACGTGGCAGTCGCCCGCGAGGCGCTGCGCGCGGCGCTCGGCGTGTCTCGGTGAGCGGCGCGATGCTCGTCGTCCAAGACGCCAATGGCGTCGCAAGGCCGGCACCACCGATCTATCGAGTCGCCCGCCGATCGGCGTGAGCTCGTGATCGATGTCGCGGCGAGCTGGGTGGCGCGCGCGAGCGGCGGGCGGCTCGTCGCGGGCGATGGCGCACGCACCGGGCTCCGCCACGCGGTGATCGACTCGCGTGAGGCCGGCCCGGGGGATCTGTTCGTGGGTCTGCGCGGCTCGCGCGCCGATGGCGCCGACTTCGCCGGGGCCGCGCTCGAGGCGGGAGCTTGGGGGGCGCTCGTGAGCGACGAGCGAGCGGCTGCGGTGGCGGAGGTCGCGCGCGCGAGTGGCGCCGTCGCGATCGCCGCGGCAGACCCCGTCCGTGCGCTCGCGGAGCTTGCGCGCGCCTGGCGCAGCGAGCTCGCCTGCCCATGCGTGGGCGTGACCGGCTCCACCGGCAAGACCTCGACCAAGGACATCCTCGCCGCCATCCTCGGTCGCCGCCTGCGCACGCATCGCAACCGCGAGAACTGGAACACCGAGATCGGCCTGCCGCTGTCGCTGCTCGAGGCCGAGCGCGGCACGGAGGCGCTCGTGCTCGAGATGGCGATGCGCGGCGAGGGCCAGATCGCCGAGCTCGCCCGCGTCGCCGAGCCCGACGTCGGTGTCGTGGTGAACGTCGGTCCCGTGCACCTCGAGCTGCTCGAGACCGTCGAGCGGGTCGCCGCGGCCAAGGCCGAGCTGATCCGGGCGCTCCCGGCCGGGGCCGGCTGCGTCGTGCCCGCTGGAGAGGAGCTGCTCGCCGATCACCTGCGCACCGACCTCGACACGATCACCTTTGGCCCCGGTGGCGACGTCAGCCTGCGCTCGTTCGAGCACGGCCGCGCGCAGATCGACGCGCGCGGGCGCCGGATCGCGCTCGAGCTCGGCTACGGCGAGCCGCACAACCTCGTCAACACGCTCGCGGCGGTCGCGGCGGCGATCGCGCTCGGGATCGAGCCCGAGGGGCGCCTCGACGTGCGCTTCTCGTCGCTGCGGGGCCAGGTGGTCGAGCTCGCCGGCGAGGTCACCGTCGTCAACGACTGCTACAACGCGAACCCGATGTCGGTGCGCGCCGCCCTCGAGCACCTGGCGGCGAGCCCGGCCGAGCGCCGGATCGCGGTGCTCGGCACGATGGCCAAGCTCGGCCCGGCCTCCGAGCGCTTCCACCGCGGGATCGGCGAGCGCGCCGAGGTGCTCGGGATCGACGTGCTCGTGACAGTAGGCGAGCCTGCGCTCGCCTACGCCGCGGGCTTCGGCGGCACGACCTACGCCGTGCTCGGCCCCGAGGAGGCGGGGGCGCTGCTCGAGGAGCTCGCCCAGCCGGGTGACCGCGTGCTGGTCAAGGGCTCGCGCTCGGCGGGGCTCGAGCGGGTGCTCGGCACGCCCGAGCCCGCGGCGCACCGCTGATGCTCGGCGAGATCCTGATCGCGGGCATGGCCTCGCTGCTGATCTGCATGTTCCTCGGGCCGAAGTTCATCGAGTTCCTGCGCGCGCGCGAGTTCGGTCAGCACATCCGCGAGGACGGCCCCGAAGGCCACCATGGCAAGGCCGGCACGCCGACGATGGGGGGGCTCGTGATCTTCCTCTCGGTCGCCGTCC
>JACCXP010000064.1 GCA_013696905.1 Thermoleophilaceae bacterium | reverse complement strand
CGGCGGCGCCGAGCGCCAGCAGGCAGGAGGCGAGGAGGATCGAGCAGGTTCGGGCCATTGAGCGGCGACGGAGGTTAGAGCCCGCTCCGTCGCGACGGGTCCCAAACCCCCGCACGCCGCCCGAGTTGCGAGAATGCGCCGCGGTGGCCTACTTCGAGGACGAACAGGAGGTCTACCGCTACATCGGCGGCCTGTTCCGGGCACTGCTCGAGGACGAGGAGCTGCGCGCGGGGCTGCTCAAGGCCGACACGATCGTCGAGTACCGCTACCGCCGCCCCGACTCCGAGATCACCGTCAAGCTCGTCGAGGGCGAGGAGCCGCGCGTCGACGAGGGGCCGAGCAATCTGGAGCCCGAGCTCGTGATGACGATGGACGCCGACGTCGCCCATCGCTTCTGGCTCGGGAAGGTGAACCCGACCGTCGCGCTCGCGCGCGGCCAAATGCGCGCCACCGGGCCGATCGCGAAGCTATTGCGTCTCGTGCCGGTGGTCCGCCCCGCATTCCCGCGCTACCGCCAGATGCTCGAGCAGGCCGGACGCGAGGACCTGTTGGAGGACGGCTAGCTGGCGCCCTCAGGCTCCGCCCCCGCGGCGTTCAAGGACTACTACCAGTTCGCCTGCGCCACCCGCGTGATCGCCGGGCGCGACCTGATCGCGAGCACGGGCTTCGAGTTCGCCAAGGAGGGTGCGACCAGGCCGCTCGTGGTCACGGACGCGGTCGTGCGGGGCACCGGCCTCCTCGAGCGCGTCGCGGACGGCCTGCGCGACGGCGGCCTCGAGCCCGCAGCCGTCTTCGACGACGTGCCCCAGGACTCGGGCATCGATGTCGTCGAGCGCTGCGCGGCGGCGGCCACCGCGAGCGGCGCGGACTCGTTCCTGGCCGTGGGCGGCGGCTCTGTGATGGACACGGCGAAGGCGGCGAACGCGCTCTTCACCCATGGCGGGCGTGTGCGCGACTACGAGGGCCTCTACGCGCTCCCGCGCGAGGCCGAGGGCCTCGGCCGGCCATTGCCGCTCGCGCCGCTCGCGTGCCTGCCGACCACCGCGGGCACGGGCTCCGAGGCTTCGCTCGCGGCGGTCGTGAAGGACCACGCGGCGGGCGTCAAGGTGGAGCTTGCCGACTTCCCGCTCTTCCCGCGCCTCGCGATCCTGGACCCCGAGTGCACGCGCACGCTGCCCGCGGCGGTCGCTGCGGCGAGCGGCATGGACGCGCTCACGCACGCGATCGAGTGCTACGTCTGCACGGAGTCGAATCCCCATGGTGACGCCTTCTGCCTCCAGGCGCTCGCGATGATCCGCGACTCGCTCGAGCGCGCGGTGCACGAGCCCGGCGACGAGGAGGCCCGCGGCAGCATGCTGATCGCGGCGTCGCTCGCGGTCGTGCCAAGCGGCTCCGGGGGCTTCTTCGGCGTTGCGCACTCGATCGCCCACGCCTGCGGAGGCCGCCGCGGCGTGGCCCACGGCGTGGCGAACGCGATCGCGTTGCCGCATGCCATCCGCTTCAACGCCGCACTGCCCGCGGTCGCCGCCCGCTACCGCGACCTGGCCGTGCTGCTCGGAGTCGAGACGGGTGGGGCGGCCGAGGCGGGGGAGGCGCTCGCCGACCACGTCGCCGCGCTCGTGCGCTCGCTCGGGCTGCCCGGCCGGCTGTCGGAGGTCGGCGTGTCGGCCGAGGACGTCCCCGCCCTGGCCGATGCCGCGATGGGGGACGGCTGCACGCTCGTCAACCCGCGCGAGCCGAGCGAGCAGCAGATGGCCGACCTCGTGCGCGGCGCGCTCTAGCCCCCGGCCCGCTCGCAGCGACGCCGCACGTCGAGACGGTCTGCCTGCGCCAGGTCCCGCCCCGGCCCGCAGTCGATCTCGTCGCGGCGGCCGTCGCGCGCGAAGATCCGATCGTCGCCCATCCCGCCGTGGATGACGGCGCCGCCGCCGCTCGCGGTCAGCGTGTCGGCCCCCGGGCCGCCGTCGGCCCGATCGCGCCCGAGGCCGAGGTAGATGCGGTCGTTTCCGTCCCCGCCATCGAGCACGTCGTCGCCGACCTGACCGAACAGCACATCGCCTCCGGCTCCGCCCACGAGGCGGTCGTCGCCCGCCCCCGCGTACGCGACGTCGGCGCCCGCGCCGGCGGCGAGCTGGTCGTCGCCCGTGCCCCCGATCAGGAGGTCGTCGCCGGTCGCGCCCTCCACCCTGTCGGCGCCCGGGCCCGCCTCGAGGTAGTCGCCCGCGCCCGCGCCCGAGAGCAGGTCGTCGCCGTCCTCCCCGTAGAGCTGGTCCGGGCCCGGGCCGCCGAGCAGCGAGTCGGGCCCCGGCGTGCCCATG
>JACCXP010000063.1 GCA_013696905.1 Thermoleophilaceae bacterium | reverse complement strand
CCAGGCGGCCCTGATGGCCCCCACGGAGACCCTCGCCGAGCAGCACCTGACGACGCTCGACCGCTTGCTCGGGGGCCTCGTCCCGCTCGCCCTGCTGACCGGCTCGACCGCCGCGGCCGCGCGCCGGCCCGTGCTCGAGCGGCTCGCCTCAGGCGAGCTCGGCTTGGTGGTCGGCACGCATGCGCTGCTCGAGCCGGCCGTCGCCTTCCGCGACCTCGCGGTGGCGGTGATCGACGAGCAGCACCGCTTCGGCGTGCGCCAGCGCGCGGCGCTTGACGCCAAGGCGCCCGAGGGCCTCGCGCCGCACGCCCTGCACATGACGGCCACGCCGATCCCTCGCACGCTCGCGCTGACGGCCTACGGCGACCTCGACGCCACCGTCCTGCGCGAGCTGCCCGCGGGGCGCCGGGCGGTCGAGACCCATGTCGTCGACGGTGCCCGAGCGCGCGCGCGGGCATACGAGCGGATCCGCGAGGAGATCGCCGGCGGTCGCCAGTGCTTCGTGGTCTGCCCACTGGTCGAGGAGTCAGAGGCGCTCCAGGCGCGTGCGGCGACCTCTGAGGCGGAGCGGCTGCGCGCGGGCGAGCTGGCCGGGCACAAGGTGAGGCTCATACACGGCCAGATGCCCGCGCACGAGAAGGCCGCCGCGATGAGCTCGTTCGCATCGGGCGAGGCCGACGTGCTCGTCGCGACGTCCGTAGTCGAGGTCGGGATCGACGTGCCGAACGCGGCGGTGATGCTGATCGAGGCCGCCGAGCGCTACGGGCTCTCGCAGCTTCATCAGCTGCGCGGGCGCGTCGGTCGCGGCGAGCACCCGTCGCTCTGCATCCTCTTCGGAGATCCCGGCCTGCCCCGCCTGCGCGCGATCGCCGAGCACTCGGATGGCTTTCGGCTGGCCGAGATCGACCTCGAGCTGCGCGGCGCCGGCGAGGTGCTCGGCACCCGCCAGCACGGGCTGCCGCAGTTCAAGGTCGCCCGCCTGCCCGACGACGCGCCGTTGCTCGAGCGCGCGCGCGAGGTCGCCGAGCAGCTGCTCGAGGGCGACCCCGAGCTCGAGCGCGCCGAGCATGTGCTGCTGCGCGCTGCGGCTGGCGCACGCTTCGGCTCGCAGCTCGAGCCGATCCCGGCCTGATCTCGTGAGAGTGATCGCGGGCGCGTACGGCGGGCGCAGGCTGCGGGCGCCGTCCGGGCGCGCCACCCGGCCGACCGCCGATCGCGTGCGCGAGGCGGTCTTCTCGATGCTCGGCTCGGTGACCGGCATGCGCGTGCTCGACCTGTTCGCCGGATCGGGCGCGCTCGGCATCGAGGCGCTCTCGCGCGGCGCGCGCGAGGCGGTCTTCGTCGACTCCGACCGCCGTGCCATCGACGCGGTCGCGGCGAACCTCGCCGAGCTCGGTATCGAGGCGGCCGTCCATCGCCGCGATGCGCTGGCGTTCATCGGCGCGCTGGGCGAAGAGTTGCGCTTCGACCTCGTCTTCGTCGACCCGCCATATGATTCCGCTCTCCGGCTGGCGCCCGAGCTCTCGCGTCGGCTGCCGGCCCTGCTCGCCCCCGATGCCCTGATCGTGTCCGAATCCGACAAGCGCTCGCCGCTCGAGCTGACCCTGCCACTACTCACCGAGCGCGTCTACGGCGACACCCGGATCGGTCTCCACGGTGGCGGTTGAGCGCAAGGGCAGGGCTGTCTGCCCGGGCTCCTATGACCCGCCCACGCTCGGGCACCTCGACATCATCGCGCGCGCCTCGGAGGTCTTCGAGCAGGTGACCGTCGCGGTGGTCAATCAGCCAGTCCGCAAGCAGACCACTCTCTACACCGCGGAGCAGCGCGTGGCTTTCATCACGGCGGAGGTCGAAAAACACGGCAACGTGCAGGTGAAAACCTTTGATACCCTCATCGTCGATTTCGCCCGGGCGGAGGGAGCCAATGCGATCGTGAAGGGGCTTCGGGCGATCTCCGACTTCGAGTACGAGTTCGAGATGAACCAGCTCAACCGAAAGATGGCACCCGACATCGAGAGCATCTACATGTTCGCCTCACCCCAGTACACCTTCCTATCCTCAAGCGGAGTGAAGGAGATCGCCCGCTTCGGAGGCGACGTCTCCGACCTCGTGCCGGCCGCCGTAGCTGCTCGGCTGGGCGAAGACCTGAACAAGAACTGAGGCTCTCATGGACGTCCTCGTCCTGATCGACAAGCTCGACGACCAGATTCACAACGCAAAGCCGGTCCCGCTCACCGATCAGGTGCGCGTCGACAAGGAGGAGATCTACGACATCCTCGACCAGATGCGCGCGACGATCCCCGAGGAGATCAAGCAGGCGCGCTGGATCGTCAAGGAGCGCCAGGAGATGCTCGCCGAGGCCAAGCGCGAGGCCGAGCGCATCATCAAGGA
>JACCXP010000032.1 GCA_013696905.1 Thermoleophilaceae bacterium | reverse complement strand
CGACGGCGCGCACCGGCCGCAGCGCAGGCGCTCGCCGTCATGGCCGGCGGGGCCGCCGGCACGCTCGCGAGAGCCGGTCTGCTCGAAGCGTGGCGGGTGCACCCGGGCCTGTGGCCGTGGGCGACCCTGACCGCGAACCTCGCCACGCGACCCTCGGGCTCACCTACCTCGTCACGAGCGTCGGTCTCGGCGTCGCGATCGCCGTCGGCGCCCGGGCGGGGCGACGGCCGCTCGCATGAGCACCTGGCTCGTTCTTGCCGCGCTCGGGGCCCTGGGAGCGCTCGCCCGCTGACGAGGGCTTTCGCCCGCTGCGGACGAATGAGAGCGGCTACAACTCGACCACCGAATCCCGGACCGCGATCAGCCCGTCCTCGAGGATGTCCGCTCGTAGGCCGCCGCGGTTTGCGAGCGCGCGCAGCGCGCCATCCTCGGTGAGGCGCTCGAGGTGGCGGCAGGGATCGCACAGGCGGTCGCCGTAGCACTCGACCTCGCCGACGCGGAAACGCTTGCCGACCAGGTCGTTCAGGCCGATCCCGTGCGTGACGATGTTGCGCCGGCTCGCGCCCGCGGCGAGGTCGATCCCGGCCTCGCAAGCCACCGCCTCGAGCGCCTCGGCTTCGACCAGCGTGAGCGCCTCACCCTCGCTCTTGCCCTTCCAGCTGGTGAATGTGCCGGTCCCGAGGAAGTAGCGGTCGCCCTCAAGGCCCCGGCCTGGAACGGCGCGGGCCTCGCGCACGGGGCGCGGCTCGGCACGGGCCGCCCCGGCCAGGAAGATGGCCTGAACCGTTCCGGCCTGCAAAACGAAGGTCGCTACTCGGAAGCGCCGCGCACGAGTCGCCACGCACCCGGCAGCGCTGCGCCCGCGAGCGCGAGCTTGAGCAGATCGCCGGGGATGAAGGGCAGCAGGCCGAGCGCGAGCGTCTCGCGCAACCCGGTGCCGAGCGCGACGGCGAGCCAGGGCAGCCCGATCGCGTAGATGAGCGCAGAGCCGGCCAGCATCGCGAGCGCGGCCGACCTGAAGCGCCGGTCCCAGCGGCGCTCGGCGAGCCGGCCGGTCAGCCAGGCGACGAGCGGATAGGACAGCAGGTAGCCGCCGGTCGGACCGAGGATGCGGGCGAGTCCCTCGGTCTCGCCCGGGGCGAAGACGGACGCGCCGAGCAGCCCCAGCAGCAGGTAGAACGCGAGCGTGATGCCGCCGCGCGCGGCCCCGTAGGAGGCGCCGACGAGCAGCACGGCGAACGTCACCGCGCTGATCGGCACGGGCGTGAAGGGCAGCGGGATCACGATCTGCGCCGCGGCGGCGACGAAGACCGCGCCGCCGAGCACGAGCACGGCGTCGGTGAGCAGGCCGGCGCGCGGCAGTACGGCGAGCCTGAGGGTTGCGGCGTCGGGCCTCACGAGCCGGGCACCCTAGCGAATCGCGTCGGGGGCCCGCGGGCGGGCGTCGACGCGCTCGATCCAGTCCGCGAGCCGGGGATGCTCGTCAGCCGGCCTGAGGTGCGCAGCCAGCACGGCATGGAATTGGTCGGCGTCGGCGGGGTCGACATCGAGCACGGCATACTTGAGGAACGGGAAGGCGGTGCAGTCGGCCGCCGACAGCTCGTCGCCCATCAGGTAGGCGCGTCCGGCGAGCATCGCCTCGAAGACCTCGAGCCAGCCGACCATCTGCGCCCCGAGCGCGCCGACGCGGCCGCGGTCGGGCTCTGGCCGCCTCAGCTCGGCGTCGATCTCGTTCGGCGGTACCTTCCAGACGCGGTCGAACCAGTCGATGAAGACACCCATCTCCGCCCGCCGTGCCGGATCGGATGGAAACAGCGGCCGCTCGGGATTTCGCCCCTCGAGGTAGAGCAGGATCGTGCTCGAGTCCGCGATCGCTCGCCCGCCGTCCTCGAGCACCGGCACGAGCGGCTGGCCGCTCAGCTCGACCACCCCGGACCGGTCGGCGGGATCGACCTCGACCCACTCGACCTCGAGCCCCTTGTGCCCCAGCGCGAGCGACACCCGCTCGACGTTGGTGGAGAACGGGATGCGGTAGAGCCGCATCGTCCGGCGTCAGTCGATGTGGTCGTAGGCGGGGATGGTCAGGAACTCGATATAGCGATCCCCCGACAGCGCCACCTGCTCGAACAGCCCCTTCGACTCGTCCGCGCGGCTGGTCGCGAAGAACTCCTCCCCCACCTGCTCGCGGATCTTCGCGATCTCCTCGG
>JACCXP010000017.1 GCA_013696905.1 Thermoleophilaceae bacterium | reverse complement strand
AGGGCCTACTCGGCCGCGGCGATAGCTTTCGCCAGATGCCGAACCGTCTCGCCCACGAGACCTCCCCCTACCTGCTCCAACATCGCGACAACCCGGTGGACTGGTTCCCCTGGGGCGAGGAGGCGCTCGCCCGAGCGCGCGAGGAGGACAAGCCGCTGCTCGTGTCGATCGGCTACTCGGCATGCCACTGGTGCCACGTGATGGAGCGCGAGTCGTTCGAGGACGAGGAGACCGCCGCCTACATGAACGAGCACTTCGTGTGCGTCAAGGTGGATCGCGAGGAGCGCCCCGACGTCGATGCGATCTACATGGACGCCTGCCAGGCGATGACCGGCCACGGCGGCTGGCCGCTCAACGCGTTTGTGACGCCGGAGCAGGTGCCCTTCTACACGGGCACGTACTTCCCGCCCGAGCAGCGCCACGGCATGCCGAGCTGGCGGAGGGTGCTCGAGGCCGTGAGCGAGGCCTGGCGCGATCGCCGTGACGAGATCCGTGCGGGCGGCGAGCGGATAGTCGAGCGGCTGCAGGGCGGCGCGACGCTCGCACCGTCGAAGGAGCCGATCGACGCGCGCGGGCTCGACGCCGCCGTCACCGCGCTCGCAGGCTCCTACGACGCGGCCCGCGGCGGCTTCGGGGGCGCACCCAAGTTTCCGCCCTCCTCGGCGATCGAGTTCCTGTTGCGCCGCGGCGAGACGGACATGTCGGCCGCGACGCTGCGGGCGATGGCCTCAGGCGGCATCTACGACCAGGTCGGCGGAGGCTTCGCGCGCTACGCGGTCGACGCCGACTGGCTCGTGCCGCACTTCGAGAAGATGCTCTACGACAATGCCCTGCTCGCGCGCGCCTACCTGCACGGCTGGCTCATGACCGGGGACGGCCTGCTGCGCACGGTATGCGAGCAGACGCTCGACTGGGCACTGCGCGAGATGCGCGCCCCCGAGGGTGGCTTCTATTGCGCGCTCGACGCCGACTCCGAGGGCGAGGAGGGCCGCTTCTACGTCTGGTCGCTCGAGCAGCTGCACGACGCGCTCGGCCCCCATGCCGAGGCCGCGATCGCCTACTTCGGGGCGAGCGAGCAGGGCAACTTCGAGGGTCGCAACATCCTCGTGCGAGCGGGCGCGGAGCCCGAGCGGCTCGACGAGATCAGGCGCCGTCTCTACGACGTGCGCGCACGGCGCGTCTGGCCCGGGCTCGACGACAAGCGCCTGACGGCCTGGAACGCGCTCATGATCGCGGCGCTCGCCGAGGCGGGCGCCGTGCTCGAGCGCGACGACTACCTGGACGCGGCGCGTGGCTGTGCCGCTTTCGTGCTGAGGGAGATGCGCGACGAGCGGGGCCGGCTGCTGCGCACCTACAAGGACGGGCAGGCGCGGCTGAACGGCTACCTCGAGGATCACGCGTTCCTGCTCGAGGCGCTGCTCGTGCTGTATGAGGCCAGCTTCGAGCCGCGCTGGTTCACGGCCGCGCGCGAGCTCGCTGACGCGATGATCGAGCGCTTCGCCGACGACGAGCGCGGGGGCTTCTTCGAGACCGCCTCCGACCACGAGCGACTGCTCGCGCGGCGCAAGGACCTCGAAGACAACCCGATCCCAGCCGGCAACTCGAGCGCCGCCTACGGCCTGCTGCGCTTGGCCGCCCTGTCGGGCGACTACGAGTACGACTCCCGCGCCGTCGGCGTGCTGCGCCTGCTGCACGAGCTCGCTCCCCAGCACCCGCTTGCCTTTGGACACCTGCTCCAGGCGATCGACTTCCATCTCAGCGCGGTCAAGGAGGTGGCGCTCGTGGGGCCTGGGCGCGCCGCGCTCGAGCGCGTGGTGCGCTCGCGCTTTCGCCCGCATATAGTGCTCGCGGGCGGTGAGCCCGACGGGGTCCCGTTGCTCGAAGGGCGCCACCCCGTGGATGGACGCGCGGCGGCGTACGTGTGTGAGCGCTTCGCCTGCCGGCGGCCCGTAAGCGAGCCGTCAGATCTCGAGTTCATGCTCAGCGTCTGAAGCTCGCCCGAGTCGAACCTGTGAACGAACTGTCAACGCCCTCGTCGAAACACGCCCGTGGGCTGCCGCGAGCGATCCTCGTCGATCCCAACGACGGCTGCCTGACGATCGCCCGCGCGCTCGTGAAGCGTGGCGTGTCGGTGCATGCCGTCGCCGGGCCGAGGAGCGCCTACGTCGGTCGCAGCCGCGCGATCGAGGCGCTCGTCGTCGCGGACCTGTCGGAGGGACCGGCTCCGTGGATCGCTGCGCTCGAGCCCTTCGCCGACGACGTCGGCGGCGTGCTGATCTCGGGCTCCGACGCGGCGACCGAGTTCCTTGTGCGCGAGCGCGAGCGGATCCCAGCGGCGCTTCGCTCCTTCGAGGGGCCCTCCAGCGCTCACCTACGCCTGATGGACAAGGCGACGCTCTACGACGCGGCTCGCGAGGCCGGCGTGCGCTGCCCCTGGAGCCGGGAGATCACCACGCCCGAGGAGCTCGATCTGGCTGCCACCGAGGTCCCCTTCCCGTGCATCGTGAAGCCCTCGCACTCGCACCGGGGAAAGCTGGCCGGCAACTACCGCACCGCGCTCGCCGCCGACGTGGGCGAGCTGCGCGCCAAGGTCGGGGCGGCGATCGAGGCGGGGGTCCGGATGCTGATCACCGAGTGGGTGCCGGGCGGGGAGGCGAACCTCGAGGGTGCTGTCACGCTGCGCACGGCCGATGGTGGCTACACGCTCGCCTACGGGCGCCGCAAGGTGCGCCAGCATCCGATCGACTTCGGCGTCGGATCGCTGCTGCGCTCGGCGCCCGTGCCGGACACGATGGAGCTCGCCAAGCGGCTCGTCGAGCACACGGGCTTCGTCGGATTGTCGTCGTTCGAGGCCAAGCTGCACCAGGAGACCGGCGAGCGCGTGCTCACCGAGATCAACGTGCGCGTGCCGCTCAACTACGGGCTCGGCGACGCCAGTGGCGTCGATGCGTCCTGGCGCCTCTACGCAACGCTCGCCGGCCTGCCGCTCGCGGCGCAGCCGGCACAGACCGACGGCAAGAGCGTCCTGATCCCCCATCTCGACGCGATGGCGGCCGCGAGCCGGCTACGGCGCGACGAGCTGTCGTTGCGGGGGCTGGTGCGCTCGTACCGCGGCACGCGCGACACCGGCGTCCTCAGCGTCCGCGACCCGGGGCCCGGCCTCGCCCTCGCCCGGCGGATGCTGCGCTCGCGCGTGGACCGAAATCGATCGGAACGACCGCTGTACTGACGAAGCTGTCTGTCGTGTGGTCATGGAGCAGGGACGTGAGGGTGGCGCGGCGCCTGGGAGCGCTCGGCGCCGCCTACGAGACGCTGCGCTCGACGGGGCCGCGC
>JACCXP010000420.1 GCA_013696905.1 Thermoleophilaceae bacterium | reverse complement strand
CTGGCCCTTGTCCTCGTCGGGCTTCGCCACGACGGCGGCCTCGGCGACCTTCTCGTAGGAGACGATCGCCGACTCGATCTCGGCCGTCGACATGCGGTGGCCCGAGACGTTGATCACGTCGTCGGTGCGCCCGATGATCCAGAAGTAGTCGTCTGAGTCGCGGCGGGCGGCGTCGCCGACCGTGTAGTTCTCGGGACCATACTTCTCCCAGTAGGTCTCCTTGTAGCGCTCTTCGTCGCCGTAGAGTGTGCGCAGCATGCCCGGCCACGGACGCCGCAGCACGAGGTTGCCCTGCTCGCCGGCGTCGACGTTGTTGCCGTCGTCGTCGACGACGAGGGCGTCGATGCCCGGGAACGGGATCGTCGCCGAGCCCGGCTTCGTGTCGGTGATGCCCGGCAGCGGCGTGATCATGATCTGGCCGGTCTCCGTCTGCCACCAGGTGTCGACGATCGGGCAGCGCTCGCCGCCCACGACGAGGTGGTACCACGCCCAAGCCTTCGGGTTGATCGGCTCGCCGACGGTGCCGAGCAGGCGCAGCGCCGACAGGTCGTGGCGCTGCACGTACTCGGGGCCCCACTTCATGCACGCGCGGATGGCGGTCGGGGCGGTGTAGAAGATCGTGACGCCGTAGCGCTCACAGATCTCCCACCAGGCGTCCTTGTCGGGATAGTCGGGCGGCCCCTCGTACATGACGCTCGTGATGCCGTTCGCGAGCGGGCCGTAGACGATGTAGGAGTGCCCGGTGATCCAGCCGACGTCGGCCGAGCACCAGAAGACGTCCGAGTCGGGCTTCAGGTCGAACACGTACTTGGTCGTGCACGCGACGCCGGTCATGTAGCCACCGGTGGTGTGCAGGATCCCCTTCGGCTTGGCGGTCGACCCCGACGAGTAGAGGATGAAGAGCGGATGCTCGGCGTCGAGCGGCTCGGCCGGGCAGTCGTCGGCGGCCTGCTCGAGCAGCTCGTCGTAGAAGTAGTCACGCCCGTCCTGCATGTCACAGTCGGTGGCGTTGCGGCGCACGACGACGATCGTCTCCAGCGAGTCGAGGTCTGACATCTCCTCGTCGACGTCCTTCTTGATCTCGGCCGTCTTGCCCTTGCGCCGGGCGCCGTCGGCTGTGATCAGCGCCTTGGCGTTCGACACCTCCATGCGCTCCTTGACCGAGCCGACGGAGAAGCCGCCGAAGACGACGTTGTGCGGAGCGCCGATGCGCGCACAGGCGAGCATCGCGACGACGACCTCGGGGATCATCGGCAGGAAGATCCCGACGACGTCGCCCTGCTCGATGCCCTTGTCCTTGAGCGCGTTCGCGAGCCTCTGCACGTCGCGCAGGAGGTCTGAGTAGGTCCACTCCTCCTCCTCGCCCTCCTCGCCGCGCCAGTGGATCGCGACGCGGTCGCCGAGGCCGTTCTCGACGTGGCGGTCGAGGCAGTTGTAGGAGGCGTTCAGCTTGCCGCCGGTGAACCACTTGAAGAACGGCTTCTCCGAGTCGTCGAGCGCCGTCTCCCACTTCTCGTCCCAGTGGAGGTCCTCCGCGTGCCGCTCCCACCACGCCACCGGGTCGCGCTCGGCCTCTTCGTAGATCGAGGGGTCGCTCCAGAGCGCCTGTTCGACGAACTCGTCGGGCGGCGAGAACTTCTCCTGCTCGAGCAGCGCCTCGAGCTCGCGCTCGATCCCCTCGCCCGTCTGGTCCTTGGTCGCCATTGGCCTCTCCTCCGTTACGTCTGAGTAGTCGTGGCCGCAGCCGCCGCGCGACCGCGCTGCGGCTGCTCGATCGCCACCTCCGCTCCCAGTCCTGTCTGAGAGCGCACGAACAGCTCGTCGAAGTTGCGCTCGGCGACCTGATCGCGGCCAATGAAGCTCCCGAGCCAGCAGCCGAGGAAGCCGAGCGGCACCGAGATGATCGCGGGCTGCGTGAGCGGCGACAGCGCGCCCTCCTTGCCGAGCGGGCCCTCGGGCCCGAGTAGGATCAACCCGACCGAGGAGACCGTGCCGAGCACCACGCCGAGGACGGCGCCGGTGGTCGTGAAGTTGCGCCACGAGAGCGCCATCACGAGCGCCGGGAAGTTTGCGCTCGCCGCGACCGCGAACGCCAGCCCAACCATGTAGGACACGTTCAGCGACTCGCCGCCGGCGATCGCGATCGCGATCGCGACCGCGCCGATCCCCGCCGCGGCGATCCGACCGACGGTCGGCTCCTCGCGCTCGGGGTTGCCCTGACCGCGCCGGATCACATTCGTCCAGACGTCGTGGGCGACGGCGCCCGAGGCCGAGATCACGAGCCCGGCGACGACCGCCAGGATCGTGGCGAAGGCGATCGCCGAGATCACGGCGAGGAAGATGTCTCCCCCGGTGGTCCCCTCCCCCCCGCCGAGGAACTGCGCCAGGTTCGGCGCTGCGAGGTTGCCGCCCTTGCCCGCGGCCTTCTCGCCCTCGACGCCGAGAAACGCGCGCGCGCCGAAGCCGATGAAGGTGGTCATGATGTAAAAGGAGCCGATCAGCGAGACGGCCCACATCACCGAGCGCCGCGCGGCTCGCGCGTCGGGCACGGTGAAGAAGCGGATCAGGATGTGCGGCAGCCCCGCCGTGCCCAGCACGAGCGCGATCCCGAGCGAGAACACGTCGATCGGGTTCGTGAAGCGCAGGCCGGGCGCCAGGTAGCCCTGACCCTCGGGGTGCGCCGCGGCGGCCTGGTCGAAGAGCTGGATCGGGTTGAAGCCGACGCGAGCCAGCACGAACAGCGACATCGCGAGCGCGCCGACCATCAGCAGCACGGCCTT
>JACCXP010000409.1 GCA_013696905.1 Thermoleophilaceae bacterium | reverse complement strand
CGATCGCGCTGGCAGGCGCCGCCACCGCGCGCGCGCGGCGCCTGCTGCTCCAGATCGAGGCCGATGTCGTGCTTGGCGGCGGGGGCTACGCGGCGGGCCCCGTCGGCCTCGCGGCTCGCTCGCTTGGGCTGGGGCTCGTGCTGTGCGAGGCGGACTCGCACCTAGGGCTCGCGAACCGCCTGCTCGCGCCGCTCGCAGACCGCGTCTGCATCGCCCTTCCGTTGCCCGGGCGCACGCCGCCGAAGTACCTCGTGACGGGGCGGGCGGTGCCTGAGGCAACGGCCCATCCCGACCGCGAGCGCGCCCGCGCGCGCTTCGGCATCGGCGCGCAAGAGACCTGCGTGCTGGTGTTCGGCGGCTCGCTCGGAGCGCAATCGCTGAACGAGGCGGCCGTCGCGGCCTTCGCCGGCGAGGCGTCGTGCACGGTGCTCCATACCTGCGGGCGGCGCGACTTCGAGTGGCTCAGCCGGCGGCTCGCCGAGGCGGGGTCGCCGCCTCAGTACCACCTGCACGCCTACGTCGAGCCCTTCGCCGACGCACTCGGGGCGGCCGACCTCGCGGTCGCTCGCGCCGGGGGCTCCGTGTTCGAGCTCGCGGCCGCCGGGGTACCCTCGCTGCTCGTGCCCTATCCGCACGCGACGTCGGACCACCAGGCCGGCAACGCTCGCTGGATGGTCGACGGCGGCGCCGCCGTGGTGCTCCCGGACGCCGACCTCTCCCCTCAGCGCCTGGCGCGCGAGGTGGTGGCGCTCGTGCGCGATCACGAGCGGCGGCAGCGGATGAGCGGGGCTGCGCTCGCCCTGGCGCGCCCGGACGCCGCGCAGCGGATCGCGGACGAGGCGCTTGGGCTAGCCGCGCGGCGAGCGGAGCCGGGCGGGCGGGCCGCGTGAGCGCGGCCGTCGGCGAGCTCGACGCCGAGCTGCTCGAGGACATGCGGCTGCTCGTCTCCAAGCTCGTGACGAACGTGGTCGATCGCCTCGCCGACCGCTGGGGTGTCGTGCGCCGCGGCGGGACGCGGGTCTGGGTCGAGATCGACCCGCCCGCGCCCCGCCTCCTGACGAGCCTGCTCGCTACTCGGTGGCGCTCGAGGCGGCGCCCTGGCGGGAGGCCTCGGCCTGCGCTACCTGCCGGTTCACGTGGTCCCAGTCGAGGTTGCGGAAGAACGCCTCGACGTACTCCTTGCGCCCGTCCGGTGTCGCCCCGAAGTCGCGCGCGTAGGCATGCTCGTAGACATCGATCGCGAGCACCGGGACCATGTTGTAGACGGCCCACAGGTTCTGGGTGTCCATGATGTAGTTGAACAGCGAGCCGTCGTTGAGGTCGTAGCCGACCATCACCCAGCCACGCGCGGCCGACGTCGCCTTGCGCACGGCCTGCTGCCACGTCGCGAGCCCGCCCGGGTACTCGTCCTCGACCAGCTCGGCGAAGCGCCCCTGGGGGTCGCCGCCCTCGCCGCCGAGGTGCCCGAAGTAGAGGTCGTGGTTCTTGTAGCCGAGCAGCGCGAAGGTGTAGTCCACCGATACGGCGCGCAGCTGCGAGTAGACCTGGTTGCCCTCGATCTCGGCGTAGTCGAACCCCTTCAACAGGCCGCGGCACTCGTTGGTCTTCTTCACGTAGCCTTCGTAGAGCTTGTAGTGGTCCTGCATCGTCTGCTTGGAAATCCCGTCGAGCTCCTTGTCGAAGGCGGGGAACTGGCGGGCGGTGATCTCGTCCCAGGGCATTGGCAGTCCTCTCGGGTCGCGTGCGAGGGCGCAGAGACTATCTGCGGTCGCCACTATGGTCGGCGCGGATGGATGTCGCTCCCTGGGCCGGGCGGATGCTGCACTTCATCGGAATCGGGGGGGCGGGCATGAGCGGTCTCGCGCTCGTCGCGAGCCGGCTCGGCGCCGCCGTGTCGGGCTCGGACAGCGCCGAGACCGCCTACGGCGGGCGCCTGCGCGAGCTCGGCATCGAGCCGGTCATCGGGCATGGCGCCGCGAACCTCCCCGACGGGGCGGAGGTCGTGATCTCGACGGCCATCCCCGACTCGAACGCCGAGCTCGAGCGCGCCCGGGCCCGCGGCGCACGCGTCCTTCACCGGGGCGACCTGTTGGCGGAGCTCTCGCGGCTCAAGCGCTGCATCGCCGTGTCCGGCACTCACGGCAAGACGACGACCTCGGCGATGGCGGCGCACGCGCTGATCGCCTGTGGCCACGACCCGGCCTACCTGGTGGGCGGCGAGCTGCGCTCGACGGGGGTGAACGCGGGCTGGGGCGGGGGGGAGTGGATCGTGGTCGAGGCCGACGAGTCCGACCGATCGTTCCTCAAGCTCACGCCCGAGCTCGCGGTGATCACGAACGTCGAGCTCGACCACCACGCGACCTACCGCTCCTCCCTCGAGCTCGAGCGGGCGTTCGCGCGCTTCGCGGCCGGGGCGGGGCGGACGAGTGTCTGGGAGCGGGTCGAGCTCGCTCTCGAGGGCGAGCGGGAGACGTTCGGGATCGAGGCCGGGGACCTGGCTGCCCGCGACGTCGAGCTCGTGCCGCTCGGCTCTCGCTTCAGCGTCGATGGCACGCCGATCGAGCTGCGCGTGCCCGGGCGCCACAACGTGCTGAACGCGCTCGCGGCGCTCTCGGCCTGCCGCGTCGCGGGGCTCGAGCCGCCGCAGGCGGCAGCGGCGATGCGCGACTTCTCGGGCGCTGCCAGGCGCTTCGAGCCACGTGGCACGACGCGGGCGGGGGCAGCCGTGTACGACGACTACGCGCATCACCCGACCGAGGTGCGCGCCACGCTCGAGGCAGCGCGCACGCTCAGAGCGCGCCGGGTCGTCGCCTGCTTCCAGCCCCACCTTTACTCGCGCACGGCGCTGCTCGCGCGCGAGTTCGGCGCCGCGCTCGCGCTCGCCGACCTCGTCGCCGTGCTCGACGTCTACCC
>JACCXP010000418.1 GCA_013696905.1 Thermoleophilaceae bacterium | reverse complement strand
CGCGCAGGCGGTGGCGCTGGCCGCGAGGGTGCTCGGCGCGCGGGCCGTCGTGCTGATGCCTCACGACGCGCCGGCGGGCAAGCGCGCCGCCACGCTCGCCTACGGGGCCGAGGTGGTCGACTTCGATCGCTACACGGAGGATCGTGAGGCGCTCACTTTCGAGCACGGGGAGCGACTGGGCCTGCCCGTGATCCACGCCTACGACCATCCCCTGACGATGGCCGGGCAGGGCACCGCCGCGCTCGAGCTGTTCGAGGACGCCGGCGAGCTCGACGTGCTCGTCGCCTGCGCGGGCGGCGGGGGCCTGCTCGCGGGCTGCGCGACCGTCGCGGCTGCGCTGCAACCCGATTGCCGTGGGGGCGCCGCCGAGCCCGAGCAGCGCCCGGCGCTACGCGAGGCCATGCGCGCCGGCGAGCCGGTCAAGGTTCCCGTGCCGCGCACGCTCGCCGACGGCCAGCAGACCGCCTCGGTCGGGCGGCTGCCGCTCGAGGTCGCGCTCGCGCGCGTGCACGACGTGGTGGGCGTGGGCGACCCGGAGCTGGTCGCGGCGATGCGGCTGCTGTTCGAGCGCTCGAAGGTGGTGGTCGAGCCGAGCGGGGCATCGGCGCTCGCGGCCGTGCTCTCCGGGCGCCTCGAGCTGCGCGGGCTGCGCGTCGGGGTAACGCTCTCGGGGGGAAACGTCGACGCCGAGCGCTTCGCCCGGCTGATGTCGAGCGCGCCGCCGGACAGCGCCGCCGCCGGCCCTTGAGCGCACCGCGATCCGTTGCGGAGGCGCCGCTCGCGGTGCGCCCGAGACACGTCGCCCTGCTGACGGCGGCCGTCGTCCTGGTCGCGTTGAACCTGCGCACGGCGGTCACCTCGGTGCCGCCGATCCTCGCCGACCTCGGCCTCTCGCCGACGCGTGCGTCTCTCCTTGCCACGCTGCCTGTGGCGCTCTTCGGTCTCGTGGCGGCCGCGGCGCCGGCCCTGCGCAGGCGCCTGGGGGAGGAGCGAGCGATCTTCTGCGCGCTCGCGCTGCTGCTGGTCGGGGTGGTCGCGCGCGGGCTGTGGCCACAGGCGGGGCTCTTCCCCGCCACGGTCTGTGCGTGCGCCGGCATCGCCGTGATCAACGTGCTGCTACCGAGCTTCGTGCGCCGTCGCTTCCCCGGGCGGGTCGGGACGATGATGGGCCTCCACACGATGGCATTGATCGCGGGCGCGACGTTCGCCGCCGGGCTGACCGTGCCCGTGCGCGAGGCAGCCGGGGGATCGAACGGCGTCGCACTCGGCGTGTGGGCGATCCCGATCGCTGTTGCGCTGCTCGCGTGGGCGCCGCTGCTGCGCGAGCAGGCGGGCCGGCGCCCGGCCGTCAAGGCCCCCGGCGCTCCGTCCTTGTGGCGCAGCCCACTCGCCTGGCAGGTGACGCTCTTCATGGGCCTGCAGTCGCTCACCTACTTCGCACCGCTTTCGTGGCTGCCGACGATCTACCGCGAGGAGGGCATCGAATCCGTGGCCGCGGGCGGCCTGTTGTCGGTCTTCAACGCGCTCGGCATTGTCTCGAGCCTCGCGGCCCCCGTCCTCGCGGCGCGGATGCGCGACCAGCGTGGCGCGGTCGCGGCGACGGTCGCGCTGACCGCTGCCGGCCTGGTGGGGTTGCTGGTGGCGCCGGGCAGCGGCGCGCTGGCGTGGGCGGTGCTGCTAGGCCTCGGACAGGGCGCCGCCCTCAGTCTCGCGCTCTTGATGATCGTCGTGCGAGCCGGCGACGACGAGACCGCCGCTCGCCTGTCGGGCATGGCGCAGGGCGTCGGCTACACGCTCGCGGCGGTCGGACCGCTCGGCGTGGGCCTTCTGCGAGCCGTGAGCGGGGGCTGGACGGTGCCGCTGCTTGCGCTGCTCGCAGTCGTCGCGCTCGAGCTCGTCGTCGGGCTCGCGGCGGGGCGCGATCGCGTCGTGACCGAGGCGCCGGGGGAGTAGTCGCTCAGCGCCGCGACGCCATAGCGCGGCTGCCGTTCCCCTCGCGGTGCCCGAGTGACGATCGCCGGTCGAGCCAGCGGGCGGCGAGCGCGCCGCCGACGGCCCCGAAGAGATGCCCTTGCCACGAGATGCCGAGCTCGGGAAGCAGGCCGAACAGCAGGGTCGTGCCGTAGACGACGATCACGACGAGCGCGACCGCGACGTGGATCAGGTCGCGCGTGATCGCTCCCCGTGCGATCAGATACGCGGCGTACCCGAAGACGAGGCCGCTCGCGCCGATGTGCAGGCTGCCGCTGTCCGCGGTCAGCCACACGCCGACCCCGCTCGCCACGATGACGATCGCGCTCACGGCCGCGACTCGCAGCAGGCCGCCGAGCGCAACCAGTCCGCCGAGCACCAGGAACGGCAGCGTATTGCCGACGAGATGCGCGAACCCGCCGTGGAGGAACGGCGCGGCCAGGATGCCGACGAGCCCGTCCGCGTCGCGCGGCCGGATGCCGTAGCCGTCGAGGTCGCCGGCCGCGAGATCGACGATCTCGACGACCCACATCAGCGCGACACTCGCCGCTATCAGCCTCAGCCCGTTGAGCATAGGTGCGCGCGGGGTGGTGCGTTCGACGCTCACGTGGGCCAATGCTACGCGGCGCTACCGGCCTGGGAGCGGGACGGCGATGGGCACCACCAGGGCCTTGAGAAGCGAGTGCGGATGAGAGGACTCGAACCTCCACGTCCCGAAGGACACGGGCACCTGAAGCCCGCGCGTCTACCAGATTCCGCCACATCCGCCTGCGGCCGAAGGCTAGCGTTCCGCGCCGAGCCTTACCCGAGCCGCTCTACCGGCTCAGCGTGGGGAGGTGCCGAAGACGCCATCCCACCACGACACACTCACCCCGAAGCCACGCGTGTCGTCCTGGAAGTGATGGCGCATGTGGCGCTCGCGCAGTCGCCGTCCGAGCCGCGTGCGCGGGCGGCCGTGGTGGAGATGGAAGTGGGTCACGTCGTAGGCGAGGTAGCCGCTCAGGAATCCCGCCGTGAAGGGAAGCGCCGCGCTCGATCCGAGCACGAGCACGAACAGTCCGAAGAACGCGAGCGCCAGCGGCACGCTGGCCGCCGGCGGCATGACGAGGCGGGCGCGGTCGCCGGGGTGATCGTGGTGCACCCCGTGGATCAGCCAGTGCAGGCGTGCGCCGAGCCTGTTCGCCGGCTCGAGGTGGAACAGCGCCCGATGAAGCCAGTACTCGGCGAGCGTCCAGAAGAGGTAGCCGGCGAGCGCTAGCGCACCGGCGGTGGCGGCCGGCAGCCGCCCGAGGCCGTACGCGGCCAGCCACGCGATCGCCGGACCGAACAACACCACGGGCACCGCCGGATGGACGCGGCTGAGCCGCTCGAGCGCCGCCGACTCGAAGATCCGGGGCGAGGCCGAGCGCTCCATCTTCGCGAGCCTACGCCAACCGGCGGGTGCGTCAGCGCGCCGCGACAGCCTCGTAGCTCGTGCCCACGCGCATGCCGTCGTGCCAGAGCACGCTCGGGCCCGAGACGTTCGTCGAGCGGTAGAGCCCCTGCTTGAGGTAGTTGTCCTTGCCCGGATACATCGTGTTCAGCGAGCGCCGCTCGAGCACCTTCGCGCCGTTGAACCACATCTCGACGAAGCCCACCTTTGCGTCCGGGGACCACTTCACGTGCACCACGAAGTCGAGCCAGCGACCGCGCTCGAGCGTGGTCTTCCAGAGCGGTGTGCGGTCGGATGCCTGCGGACCCGCCTGCAGCTTCAGCACGTTGTTGTCGACGTCGACCGCGAGCGGCGGCGAGCCGCTGTTGTCGCCCTTCCACTGGATGACCTCCTGCCAGCCTCCCGTGCTCGGGAAGTTCGGCGCGAAGTGCGTCGACCAGCCGTAGAAGTACTCCGTACCGGGCTTCTCCTTCATGTCCGTGCGCGCCAGCTCGGCGCGCTCGCCGCCCTTGTTGTCGCCGTCGCGTACCTCGAAGCGGGTCGCGAAGCGCCCCTGGCGCACGAGATCGGGGACCACTCGGATGCGGTCGGCGGCCGCGGCCTGGACGAGGCCCCACTGCGACAGGCTGCCGGTCTCGAAGTCGCCGAGCCAGAGAGCTGGGGGTTGAGGACCGAGGGTGGGTGTCGGCGCGTGAGCCGGAGCGGGGGGCGCCGAGCCTCCCCCCACCAGGGTCAGCTTGTCGAGCCAGAGGTTGCGGTCGCACCCGCGCGCGCGGTGATCGCGGCGGTAGGCGATTCGTATCCGGTGGCGCCCGGGCGCGAGCGCGCGCTCGACGACGTACGCCGTGAACCCACTCGCGGCGACGCCGGCCGCAACGACGCGGCGACCGTTGATCCTCACGAGCATCTTCGGCGCCCCGGCGGGACGGCGCGGGCAGGAGTCGCCGCGAGCCAGGATCACGATCCGCTCGACGCCGTCGACCTTCACCGTCTTCGTGGCACTCCCGCGGCGCAGGAGCGCGGCCACGCGCCCTCCGCTCGCTGCCGGGTCGGGTCGAACGACGCCCGGCCGCAGGCGCATCGACTCAGCTTCGATCGTGGTGTCGGCCCCCGCCACCGCGGGCGCAGCCAGCGACGCCAGCCCGATCAGGCCCGCGACGGATGCAGCCCATGTTCGCGGCCGTGGACTCCACGGCCGGCTCTCGATGCCCCCCACGATGCCCTCTTTCCACGGTGCCTCCGGGGTTAGCTGGCGGGCTCGCGCTGAAAGAGATGCGCTACGGCCCAAGTGGCCGATTCGCCCCGACTAACGGGTCCCCCGTATCGCCACCGCGCCGAGCGGGAACGAATTCGGCAGGTCAATAAGTGCGGGAAAGTA
>JACCXP010000416.1 GCA_013696905.1 Thermoleophilaceae bacterium | reverse complement strand
GCCGCGGCGCTCGAGCTCGAACAGGTAACCCTCGGCGCAGATCAGCGGTCCCTGATCGAGCCGTTCGCGCAGCCCTTGGCTTGCTTCGCTTCCCAGTCGAGGCATTTTCGTATCTCTCCTTGGCGGGGTCGATCATACGCCCCTTAACCGCTACGCGCGTATGTAAACGCAGAATGTACCAGTCGTTGTGCAGCATGTGCAGGTACGACTCACATTGTGAGGCTCGCGTTCATCGCTATGCTTCACATCGTGAGACGGCGACTCCGCATCCGCCGGGCGTAGCGTGGAGGCCGGCTCGGCGACCCGCGGTAGCCAGGCGGTCGACCGCGCGCTGTCGATCCTCGGGCTGTTCGACGAGCAGAGCGAGTCGCTGAGCGTGGGCGAGGTGGCGGGCGCCGTCGGCGTGCACCGCAGCACGGCGGCGCGGCTGCTGACGGCGCTCGAGCGCCACGGGCTGATCGAGCGTGACCAACAGAGCGGCCGCTACCGCCTGGGGCTCGCGCTCGTGTCGCTCGCGGGGCACGTGCTCGACCGCTTCCCCGCGCGCGCGAGCGGGCGCCAGATCCTCGGTGAGCTGCGCGATCGCCTCGGCGAGACGGTCTACCTCGGCGTGCTCGACGGCTCGAGCGTCGTCTACATCGACCAGGCATCGAGCCCGCACGTCAAGCAGAACGTCGACTGGGTCGGCTACCGCCAGACGCTGACCGAGGGCGTCACCGGAGCGATGCTGCTCGCGTTCCAGCCGGCGGCGATCGTGAGCGACCTCGTGCCGGCGGACTGGGGCGCCGCCCCCGAGGCCAGGTTGCCGACGCAACGGGAGCTATCGGACGTCCGCTCGCGTGGCTACCTGGCACGCTTTCCCGACCCGGTCAGCGGGCTGGTGGTGATAGCGGCGCCAGTGCGCCACCATCGCACCGGCGTCGTCGCGGCGATCACGCTCGTCGCGCCCGCATACCGGGTCGACCGGGAGCGCTTCGACCAGGAGCTCGTGCCGGCCACACTCGACGCGGCCGCGCGCGTCTCGGAGTCGCTCGGCTACACGCAGGGCGCCGCCGCGCCCTAGCGCCGCGAGGCGAAGGCGATGCCGTCGCCGATCGGCAGCACGGCGGCGACCCAGGCGCTCGAGTCAAGCAGCTCGGCGTTGAGGATGCGTGCGCCCGCGAGCCTGTCGGCCGCCCAATAGGTGTCGGGCGCCCCGCGCCGGAGCGCGACCTCGCCGGACATCAGGACGTTGTCGACGACCAGCAGGGCTCGCGGCGAGAGCGCCGGCTCGGCGAGCTCGAGGTAGCTTCGGTACTCGTCTTTGGCGGCGTCGAGGAACAGCAGCTCGATCGGGCCGGCGACGCCTGAGACGGTCTCGAGCGCATCGCCCTCGACCACCCGCACTCGCTCCCCGACGCCCGCGCGCGTGAAGAACCCGCGCGCAACCTCCGCCCGCGCCGGGTCGATCTCGAGCGTGACGATGTGGCCGCGACCGAGCTGCTCCGCCATGTGCAGCGTCGAGTAGCCGATCGCCGTGCCGACCTCGAGCACTAGGCCGGGGTCGAGTGCGCGCACGAGCGTGGCCAGGAAGCGGCCGGTCTCCCACTGCACGATCGGCATGCCGTCGCGAGCGGCCATCGCCTCCATCTCGTGCATGACCGGCGAGCGGGCCGGCCTCAGCTCATCGAGGTAGCGCGCGACGTGCTCGGAGAGGATCGCCATCGAAAGCCAGCCTAATCTCAGCCGCCAGCGCCGTGCGCGCGCACGAGCTCCGACAGGCGCCGCCCGGGAGAGATCGCGTCTGGGTCCGTGCGCACGTCGAGCAGGGTCGGGCCCTCGGACCGCACCGCCTCGGCGAGGACGCCGGGAAGCTTGTCCCGGTCGGCGACCGTGAAGCCACGCGCGCCGAGCCCCGTGGCCCAAGCGGCGAGGTCGAGCGGCGCGATCTCGACGCCGGCCGTGCGACCGAATGCGAGCGCCTGGTGCATTGCGATCGTCCCGTAGAGCCCGTTCTGGAACACGACGACGAGGATCGCCGCACCGTGGCGCACAGCGGTCTCGAGCTCCTGACCGGTCATCAGCGCCCCGCCGTCGCCGACGACGGCAAGCACCGTGCGCTCGGGGCCGGCGAGCTTCGCCGCGACCGCGCCCGGTACGCCGTAGCCCATCGCACCGTTGGCGGGGGCGAGCTGGGTGCGAGCGTGCGTGTGGCGCCAGTAGCGATGCAGGAAGCCGGCGAAGTTTCCGGCGTCGCTCGAGACAAGCGTGTCGGCGGGAAGGGCCCGCTGCAGCGCCGCGACGACCTCGGCCGGTTGAAGGGCGCCCTCGGTGGGTGCGGGCGGCGGCTCGC
>JACCXP010000393.1 GCA_013696905.1 Thermoleophilaceae bacterium | reverse complement strand
CTCCAAAGGCGATGCCCGTGCCGCGGGCCGCCGCGTCGAGCTGCACCAGCAGGCTCGGCACGTCGACCGTGCTCGGCACGGCCTTCCCCAGCCTTACGATCTCGGTGAAGTCGGCCGCGAAGCGGCTGCGCGAGGCCGCGACGTCTGCGGCCGCTGCGACGGCGACGTCGCGCTGCCGACGCTGGGCCGCAACCTGCTCTCCCAAGGCGGCCGCCTCGTCGCGCTTGGGCGAGAGCAGCAGGAACCAGAACGCGATCACGATCACGACCGGCACGATCGCCATCAGGATCGCGCGGTCGCGGGCGGTCAGGCTCATTCGCCGCCCCCGAGCCTCGCCGGTATGCGCCGGTCCTCGCCCTGCACCTGCTCGGGGCGCGCCTGCGGGGCGAAGGCGATCGTGACGTCGATCTTGTAGTTGGGCCTCGTGCCCGTGCGCCCGCAGTCGCCGGCCGCCGAGTCCGCCGTCCCGGCGCTCGAGACGCCCTGGCCACTCTCGGAGCTGCCGCGCTTCGACTCGGCGAGCTTCACCTCCTCGGCTCCGTGCAGGCGGCGCAGCCGCACGAGCGCGACCGCGACGATGCGCTGGTCCGGCGCGCAGGCGCTCAGATTGAGCGAGGGGCCCGTAGAGGCGGTGCCGGAGGCGGCGGCCGCCGGGGCGGTCGCTCCCGTCGCCTGGGGAGTCGAGGTCGCCTCGAGGTCCGTCAGCCAGGTGCCGGCCGGCAGCAGGTGCGCGATCTCACGCACGAGCCGCTCCCAGTCGAAGCGGGCCTCGGCGAGGGCGCTGACCGAGGCGAGCCGCGTGCGCTTGACCGCGGCGAAGTCGCCGAACGCGCCGAACGCGGCGGTGCGCGCCTCGGCCGCGCGCGTCTCGGCGCTCAGCCGGGCGAGCTCGCCGCGCTGGGCGCTCACCTGGTTCAGCGCGAGCACGTATACGACGACGCCGACGAGCAGGGCACCGAGCACGCCGAGCAAGACGTAGGAGCTCGACCCGCCCCCACTCGCGCGCGGGCGCGAGCGTCGGGCATCGGGCAGCAGGTTGACCGCTCTCATCGATCCTCACCCAGTGCGAGCCCGACGGCGACCGTGTAGCGGTAGGGATCCTCGCCCGGTGGCAGGCCGGCCGCGTCGAGGCGTCCGAGCGGCTCGACCGCGACCACCGGCAGGGCGAGCGGACCCGTCAGCTGGTCCGCGATCCCAGGACGGCGCGCGCCCGGGCCCGACAGCACGACCTCGCTCACCCAGCGCGCATCGGGCTGGCTCATGTAGAAGTCGATCGAGAGGCGAATCTCCTCGGCGAACGAGGCGACGTCGAGCTCGACGTCCTCGGGCAGCGCAGCGTCGAAGGAGAGCGGGCGCGTGAAGAGGCACGACGAGCCGACGGCGACCGCCAGGTTCGTGATGCCGCCCAGGTGGCAGTAGACGCGCGCCGTCTCGTCGAGCCCAGGAGCAGGATCGGCGCCGTTCGCGGCCTGGGCAGGACCGAGCGCGCGCACGAGCGCGAACGCGTTCAGGTCGACGCCGAGCGGGCGCAGGCCCGCTCCGCGGACGCCCTCGACGAGGCGGGCGATCATCGCCTCGCGCGCCGCCGCCACGACGTAGCGAATCCGCTTGGCGCCTTCGAGGGTCACGGTCTCGCCGACCGCCTGGTAGTCGAGCACCGCCTCGTCGAGCGGCATCGCTATCGTCTCGGCCGCCTGAAATCGCACCGCGGCGGCCTGCTCGCGCTCGTCCTCGATCGGCGGCAGCTCGAGCTGGCGCACCACGATCTGCTGGTTCGAGACACCCAGGCGCACGGCCTTGGGGAGTCCGGCCCGCGCAAAGAACTCCTTCAGCGCGGCACTCAGCGCCGAGGGATCAGCCACTTCCCCGTCGCTGACGATCCCGGGTGGGAGCTCGGTGCTCGCCGCGCGCGCGATCCGGCCGTCCGAGACCGCCGCGGCGGCCAGGAATGAGCAATCGAGGTCGAGCCCCACCGGGCCGCCCGCTTGTCGCTTCTTGAACATGGGAAGCGCCATCCGCTACGACTTCATCGACTTTCCGGCGCGGGTGCTTGAGAAGAGCGCTACTCGCAGCCGTAGAACTTCATCGGCACGCGCCGATGAGACGACTTGCCCGTTCGGCGCGAGCGCAGGCGCACGTCGGCCAGCAGGAGATGCTCTCCGGGCGCGAGCGTCGAGCCGCCGACGCGGGCCACGGCCGGGGCGCGGCGATCGACCCCGGCGGGCTTCCAGTCGAGCGTGAAGCGAGCTCTGATCACGCGCAGACGGTGCCGCTGCGAGCGCCTCAGCCGCAGCGCAAAATCGTAGCGAACGTCGCTCCTGGCGAGGCACCC
This sequence comes from Thermoleophilaceae bacterium, assembly GCA_013696905.1. Classification (GTDB taxonomy): domain Bacteria; phylum Actinomycetota; class Thermoleophilia; order Solirubrobacterales; family Thermoleophilaceae; genus JACCXP01. The sequence continues at coordinate 242 of JACCXP010000393.1, read as the reverse complement.
GGCCGAGCGCAGCGCGCGCGGGCCGGCAACGCAGGCGGGGCCCGAGCAGATGATGCTCGGCCGCTCGACCGAGGTCGTCACAGCCGTCGCGGGCGGCGGAGACGGCACGGCCAGCGTGCCGACGGCGCCGGCCGCCACGAGCGCGAGGCGTGCTCTACCCATACCGCCTTATCGGCCGGCGGCAGCGGAAACCTTCGTCATCAGCTCAGAAAGGCGCTGACGTAGAGGTCCACGAGCTGCGG
>JACCXP010000370.1 GCA_013696905.1 Thermoleophilaceae bacterium | reverse complement strand
ACCACTTGGCGGGCGCGCCTGGCGTACTGCTCCGGGGTGAAGATGTCGGCCGTCGAAGCAGGGCCGTAGGCGCGTCCGTGCACCGGATGGCGCGCGGCGGACGTGATCGCGACGGGCTCGTCGCCCGCGCCCTCGACCCACTTCGGCGCGCGCGCCATCATCAGCGGGTCGAGCGCCTCTAGCGCCTCGCCGGCGTGGCAGTCGGCATAGATCCGCACGCGGTCGCGGAACATGCCCCCGAGCAGCTTGTGGATCGGCACGCCGAGCGACTGCGCCGTCAGGTCCCACAGCGCGGCCTCGATTCCGGAGATCGCGTTGTAGACGATCCCCGCCTGTGAGCCCGCGCCCGAGGCCGCCCAGCGCATCTTGGCCCACAGTGCGTCGACGTTCGAGGGATCCTCGCCGACCAGCAGGGGCTCGAACTGACGGATGATCGAGCTCAGCCCCGGTGCGCCGAAGCTCTCCCCGATGCCCGTCAGGCCCTCGTCCGAGTAGACGCGGACGAAGGTCCAGTCGTAGTTGGCCTCGACCACGGCGGTCCTGACGGCGGTGATCCTCATCACGAGGCGCCAGCCTAGACCCGGACGCCGAATACCATCGCCTGGCCACCGACCCGGAAGGAAACGACCAGATGGAGATGCGCTTTCTCGGCAAGACCGGCCTGCAGGTCTCGGTGCTCAGCCTGGGCACGATGACCTTCGGCGGGGAAGGGCGCTTCGGGGCGATGGGTGACCTCGGCGTGGACGACGCACGTCAGTTCGTCGACCGCTCGCTCGAGGCCGGCGTCAACCTGTTCGACACCGCCGACGTCTACTCGACCGGGCTGTCCGAGGAGATCCTCGGCAAGGCGCTCGGGGACCGCCGCGACGAGATCGTGCTGGCGACGAAGGTGCGTGGGCGGATGGGCGAGGGTGCAAACGACGTCGGGCTCTCGCGCCACCACATCATCTCCGGCTGCGAGGCCAGCCTGCGCCGCCTCGGGACCGACTACATCGACCTCTACCAGGTCCACGGCTGGGACGCCCTGACGCCGCTCGAGGAGACGCTCGGCGCGCTCGACGACCTCGTTCGCTCGGGCAAGGTGCGCTACATCGGCTGCTCGAACTACTCCGCGTGGCACCTGATGAAGTCGCTCTCGGTGTCGGAGCTGCGCGATCTCGAGCGCTTCTGCTCGCAGCAGGTGAACTACTCGCTGGTGGCGCGTGAGCTCGAGAACGAGCTCGTGCCGCTGTCGCTTGACCAGGGCGTCGGGATCCTCGTCTGGAGCCCGCTCGCGGCCGGCTTCCTCTCGGGCAAGTTCCGCCGCGGGCAGGACCCGCCCGAGGGCACGCGCCTGTCGGCGCTCGGCGCTCCCGGCACGATCGACGAGGAGCGCGGCTACGACATCGTCGACGCGCTCGTGGAGGTGGCCGAGGCACACGGCGTCTCGCCCGCACAGGCGGCGATCAACTGGCTGCTGCGACAGCGCGGCGTGACCTCGGTGATCATCGGTGCGCGCAACCTCGAGCAGCTCGAGGACAACCTCGGAGCGGCGAGCTGGGACATGACCGAAGACGAGCTCAACCGCCTCGACCAGGCGAGCGAGCCGCCGCAGATCTACCCCTACTGGCATCAGCGCAAGTTCGCCGCCGACCGCATTCCCGAGTTCGCCGAGGCGGGCTGACCGCCACCCGCGACGAGCGCGCCGCGCGCGAGCGGCGGATAGTCGTCGGAGCGCTGGTGCTGGTCGCCCTCGCCATGGGCGGCCTCGGCGCCGGCGCGGTCGTGCCGGTGTCCGAGTCGGCCGGCGCGCTTGCGATCCCGGCGCTCGCGGTGCAGACATTCCTGACGGTCGGGGCGATCCCACGCCGCGAGGGGGGCATCCAGGTCGGGCCGGGGCTCGCCCTGCTCGGCCTGCATCACGCCGTCGTGACATTGCCGACGATCGCGGTCGCGCTCCTGTTCGGGATCACGGAGCCGCTCGGCTTCGGGATCTTCGTGATGGCGGTCGCCCCGCCGGCCGCGCTCGTACCGACCTACGCCGACATCGCCGAGGTCGACGTGCCGAACGTGCTCGTCTTCTGCCTCGTCGGCTACGGGCTCTCGCTCGTGCTGACACCGCTGGCGCTGTTCGCCGCCGCCGGCACGACCGTCGGCATCGACACGATCGCGTTGACCGTGACCGCCGGGCTGATCGCGCCGTCGATCCTCGCTCGGCTCGCGCACCCGTGGGTCGCGCGCGTGCCCCAGCGCGTGCGCAGGGCGATGGTCAACACGACGGTCTTCCTGATCTGCTTCGGGCTCGGCGGCACGTTCGCCGAGTCGTTCGGGTCGCAGTCGGTCGCTGCGCTCGAGGTCGCGCTGATCCTCGTCGTGATCGTCGCGCGCACCTTCGGGAGCGGCTGGCTCGCCGCGCGCCTGGCCCCGCGCCGGCTGCGCTCGGAGGCGCCGTTCGTCGGCTTCAAGAACGTGGCGCTCGCGGCGGCCGTCGGGGGCACGCTGCTCGGGTCGGCGGCCGCCCTGCCCGGCCTGCTCGCCTTCCCGGTCGAGGCGGCCTACTTCTTCGCGCTCGCGCGGCGCTCGAGCCAGGCCGGCGACGACTCGGAGAACACCCATTAGGGTGCCGCTGCCCCCCAGCACAGGAGCTGTACAGATGCCGCAGGATCGCGTCGTGGTGGCGGTCGCCACCCCCATCGAGGACGAGTTGGTGGAGCGCATCCGCCAGGTCGATTCACGCCTCGAGGTGCTGTCGGACCCGGCGCTAGTGGCGCCCGCGCGCTGGGCCTCCGACCACAACGGCGACCCGGACTTCACGCTCGACGAGGACGGGCGCGGTCGCTTCGAGGAGATGCTCGGAAGGGCGGACGTCGTGCTCGGCTATCCGGGCGACTCTCCACAGGGCTTGAGCGAGGTGATCGCGGCGGCGCCGCGGGCGCGCTGGGTGGCCGGCATGAGCGCCGGGGCCGGACAGCACGTGGCGGGCGCAGAGCTCGCGCCCGAGCAGCTCGAGCGCGTCGCGGTGACGACCTCGAGCGGAGCCCACGCGGGGCCGCTCGCCGAGTTCTCGCTGATGGGGCTCCTGTACTTCGCAAAGCACGTGCCGGACCTGCTCGCAGATCAGCGCGCGAAGCGCTGGCCGAGCGTGCGCCGGCCGGTGCGCGAGCTCCGGGGGCAGACGATGCTGATCGTCGGCCTCGGGGAGATCGGCGTCGAGACCGCGCGGCTCGCGAGGGCGTTCGGAATGAGGGTGATTGGGGTCAAGCGCACGCCCTCGGACGTCGATCACGTGGACGAGGTGCACGGCAACGACCGCCTGCCCGAGCTCGTCGCCGAGGCCGACGCGATCGTCGTCACGCTGCCGATCACCCCCGATACCGAGGGCCTCCTGAGCGCCGACGTGCTCGCCGCCGTGAAGCCCGGCGCCGTGCTCACGAGCGTCGGCCGCGGGGCGGTGATCGACGAGGATGCGCTCGTCGAGCGGCTGCGCGACGGCACCCTCGCCGGCGCCGCCCTCGACGTCTTCGAGAGCGAGCCGCTCGCTCCGGACAGCCCGTTGTGGGAGCTTCCGAACGTGATCGTCTCGCCACACGTCTCGGCGCTCTCGGAGCTCGAGAACGAGCGGATCGTGGAGCTGTTCGTCGCCAACCTCGAGCGCTTCCTCGCCGGCGAGCCGCTGCAGAAGCGCGTGACAGCCGACACCCCTTACTAGTGGCGCGGGAGCCCGGCTCATCGGTCGGCGAGTCCGTGACGATGGGTGCCGAGCGGCTCGAAGGCTGGGTCGGAGAGCTGCTCGAGGCGGCCGGGCTCGTCGACGAGGCCGCCGCGGTGGTCGCCCAGAGCCTGGTGGAGACGAACCTGCGCGGCATCGACTCGCACGGGGTGCTGCGCGTGCCGATCTACATCGAGCGGCTGCGCGCCGGGCTCCTGAACGACGACCCGGAGCCGTTCGTGGTCAGCGAGGACGGCGCCGTGGCAGTGGTCGACGCCGACGGCGGGCCGGGCCAGGTGGCCGGCTACTTCGCCACCGACCTCGCTGTCCGGCTCGCGCGGGCGCACGGTGTCGGCGTCGTCACCGTGCGCGGATCGAGCCACTACGGCGCCGCCGGCTTGTACGCGCTGCGCGCCGCCCGGGAGGGGCTGCTCGCGATATCGACCACGAACGCCGAGCCCTACGTCGTTCCCTACGGCGGATCGGGACCGGCGCTCGGCACCAATCCGATCGCGTTCGCGGCGCCGAGCACCGACGCGATCTTCGTGCTCGACATGGCGACGAGCCAGGTGGCGGTCGGCAAGGTCTTCCTGGCGCGCGAGCAGGGCCGCGCGATCCCGGAGAGCTGGGCCGTCGACGAGCGCGGCGCGCCGACCACGGACGCAGACGAGGCGCGCTGGGCGGTGCCGCTCGGCGGCTACAAGGGCTACGGCCTCGGGCTGATGGTCGAGATCCTCTCCGGCCTGCTCGCGGGGGCGGGCTTCACGCACTCGGTCGGCGACATGTACAACGACTTCAGCCGCGCCCAGGATGTCGGGCACTTCTTCCTGGTGATCGACCCCGAGCGCACGGTCGGGCGCGACGCCTTCGCCGACGCCCTCGAGCGCCTGCTGAGCGAGCTACGCGCGAATCCCCCCGCGCCCGGGTTCGACGCGGTGCTGGTGGCGGGCGACCCGGAGCTGAGTACGCAGTCGCAGCGCAGCCGCGACGGGATCCCGCTGCCGCGCTCGCTGTTCGACACGCTCAGCTCGCTCGCGCGCGAGCTCGGCGTCGCCGTGCCGGCTACTCGCTAGCCCTCGCCGGCTCCCGTCTCCTCGATCGCGCGCTCGATCTCACCCACGTCCTCGTCGCTCAGCTCGAGCGCCCCGGCCGGCAGCCAGCCCTCGACCTGCTCGGGGCTGCGCGCGCCGACGATCGCGGCCGTAACGCCCGGCACGGCGAGCGTCCACGCGATCGCGACCGACGGCACGTCGGACTCGAGGCGCTCCCCGATCGCGCGCAGTCGCTCGACGAGCTCGAGGTTGCGCGACAGGCGCGGGTCGCGGAACTCGGCGGCCTGCGGGTGCTCGCCCTTGCGCCAGTCGTCGTCGGCGAGGCCCTCGACGCGCTCGCGGTCGAACTTGCCGGTGAGCATGCCGGAGGCCATCGGCGAGTAGCAGAGGACGCCCGTCTCGTGCTCGCGCGCCCACGGGATCAGCTCCTGGCGCGCCGAGCGCATCAGCAGGTTGAACGGCGGCTGCAGCGAGTCGACGTGGCGGATCGCCTCGCAGCGCTCGAGCAGCTCGACGTCGAAGTTCGAGACCCCGAGCCAGCGGACCTTGCCCTCATCGACGAGCTCGACCATCGTGCCCCACGACTCCTCGACCGGCGTGCCTGTCTCGGGATCGGGCCAGTGGAACTGGAACAGGTCGATCCGCTCGACGCCGAGGCGCTCGAGGCTCTGCTCGCACTCGAAGCGGATCGACTCGGGCCGCAGGTCGTTGCCGACCTCGCCCTCCGGGCGCCCGTACCACGAGCGCCCGCACTTGGTGAAGA